>JAGFXI010000051.1 GCA_017861095.1 Deltaproteobacteria bacterium
TTTTACTCCACCAAAGAGATCGGCGGCGGCCACGGTCTCGGCCTCTCCATCTCCCAGAGCATTATGCTCAACCTGGGGGGCGACATCGAGATCCAGAGCAACGAGGGCAGGGGCACCAAGGTGATCCTCAAGATTCCCAACGTCTCTCCGGCGGAGGGGGAACCCCAATCCCCTGCGGCGTAGATTCGCTGTCGCGGCCTCCTCAACTCCGGTGGATGCAGCAAGCATCGCGGACCCTAGCCCCCATTATGCACGAATCCCCTGCTGGGACTGCGGATATGGTCGTCCTCGTCACCGAGCTGAGGGCTCTGTGCTGAGCAACCCGTGGGAGCGGCTTCTCCCTCGACAGGCTCCCCTCGACGAGCTCGGGACGGGCGGGACCCTGAGCTGCGCCGAAGGGCAGCCGCGACGGACTGTGCTACGGCAAGGGGGGGCTTATCCCGCCTGAGGCGGGTAAGTCGGCAAATGCGCATAGTGGCGGCAATGATAGTATCGAGTGCGGATTGGTGTTGCAGCGGCGCCGCCCCGTTTTCCACAGCCGGAAGCCCGGCATTTTCGGGTCTCGAACCTTTGGCCTGGATCCCTTCGGGGGCCGATCTTCCTGCCGCCAGCGAAGGGCCTCTCGATGATCAGGGGAAGGGTTTGTCGGCAACCCGTTTATCAGTCATGGTTGATTTGAGGAGCCTATGGAGCGCACCCCGAATCAGAACCGGATCGACCGTGGAGATCGGCGAAACAAGAGTGAGGTGAGAACCATGGAACTCCAAGAAGCATGTGTCAGCGCGCAACGGGAGATCAGCGGGGTTCATGTCGAAATCTCCGAGATGATCAAGAGGCTCGATCAACTGGCAGCCAAGGGCGGAGGCAGGGATGAGGTAGTCCCGGAGATCAGAGGACTCCACTCCGCCGTTGAGGATCTCGATCGGAAGGTATCCGAGCTCGAAAGCCAACTGCCAGCTTCCTCGCGTGCCCCGAGCGAGGAAATGCCCTGGTACGAGTGGATATGAGGGGCATCGACATTCTTGGGTAAACGCCTACAGTGAGAGCCAGCGAGGGCGGGGTTAAAACGTGTTCCCCGCCCTCTTTTTCTTGTTTGCTTTTCCCCGCCGCTTCCCTGGAGGGCCAGGGAGAAAGGTTGTCTCTACAGCCGGCGACGTGATATTCTCCCCCTCGTGTCGCCTTCACAAGGCGCGGAGAGATCCGGCCTTCCTAACCCGCGGGATAGTGCAGCACGAACGCCCTGCAAGTGGGATCTCAAGCCGTGACAAAGAACCAGCTCCTCCTCGTCGCCTTCCTCCTCCTCGCTGCCCTCCTGACACTCGGTTCGGGTGAGGGTGTGGCAACCGCAGCCGCCGACACCGCAAAGCCTCGCTCTTTGCCCGCTCCTTACGCCACGCTTCTGGCATCACCACTACGGCAAGGTCTCGGCCTTCTGGGCCCTTGTTTTCGCCGTTCCCTTCGTCTACGTGTTTCACCACGAGGCGGTTGTAGAAATCCTCCGCGTGTACATCCGCGAGTACATTCCCTTCATCGTCGTCCTCTGGGCTCTCTTCACCACTGCCGGCGGAATTGTGGTGACCGGCTCACTCCAGGGGACGCCGGCGGTCAACACGGTGTTGCTTTTGATCGGAACGGTGCTGGCCTCCTGGGTGGGCACCACCGGCGCCTCCATGGTAATGATCCGGCCCGTCCTGAGGGCCAACAAGCACAGGGTCAGGAAGGCCCATGTGATATGCTTCTTCATCTTTCTCGTCGCCAATATCGGCGGCGGGCTCACACCCCTGGGAGATCCGCCTCTTTTCCTCGGGTTCCTCCACCAGGTTCCCTTCTTCTGGGTCACCGGTGCGATTTTCCCCCACGTGCTCCTGAGCTCATGCGTGCTCCTGGCGCTTTTTTACGCAGTGGATACATTTTTCTACAGGAAAGAAGAGAAGCGGCATGCCCTTCCGGAGGCGGCGCCTGGGGAGAGCGCCCTCAGGATCGAAGGGCTCTACAATCTCCTGTTCCTAGCGGGGGTGATGGGGTTGGTCCTCATGAGCGCATACTGGAAGGCGAGTGCCTTTGATATCTTGGGAATCGAGGTCCCTTATCAGAATCTCGCCAGGGATGTTGGGAATCTCGCCATGGGGGGGCTTTCCCTTGCCGTGACGCCCTCGAGGCTCCGGAAGGCCAACGAGTTCGGCTGGGCTCCTATTCTGGAAGTGGCAAAGCTGTTTGCCTGTATCTTCATGTGCATCATCCCGGCGGTGGCAATCCTGCAGGCAGGGAAAGAAGGTGCTCTCGCGCCCCTCCTTGCCTATATCACGGGCCCGGGCCATTACTTCTGGGCCTCGGGGACTCTCTCCTCCTTTCTCGACAATGCCCCCACCTACCTCACCTTTTTCAACATGGCATTGGGTCAGTTGGGAATGACGGAGAGCATGGTACCTCTGGCATGCGCCATGGGGGCTTTGTCGGCCAATCCGGAATTCGTGGGCCTACTGAAAGGGGTTTCGGCAGGCTCGGTGTTCATGGGGGCGAACACCTATATTGGCAACGCTCCCAACTTCATGGTCAAGTCCATCGCCGAGGAGGCCGGGGTGCGGATGCCCAGCTTCTTCGGTTATATGTTCAAGTACTCCATCCCGATTCTCATCCCCATCTTCATCCTCGTGACGCTGCTCCTCTTTTGAGCGATACACGGCAAGGTTTTGACCATACCCATGGTTCGGCCCTACCCGAGGCCTGCGAGCTCCTCGAATTGCTCCCGGGTAATGAAGGAGGTTTGCCTGCCCTCGCCGAAGATGAGGGAGGATTCCGTTTCCGGCGTGAACATCTTCCCCGCCTGAATCAGCGGGTCCTCGAGCCAGAGAAAGTAGTCGCCGAAGAAGGAGAGGACGAGGTCCACCGTTTCGGCATCTTCCAGGATGTCGACGAAGGCGACATTGGTTACCAAACTCCGACCTCTCAGGTGTTTCCGTGCTTGGGCGTCGGCGTAGATCTCGAAGGTGGTGCTGCGAAGCTTGAGCCTCCGATGCGAGGGATCGACGAGGTACGCATGATCGACCTCATAGAGTCCCTCGGGCAGGTCGGCTATGGTCGCCGGTCCTCGACGACGAGAATCCTCGCTCACAGACATACCCTCTTGTTCTATCCCCCTTGGTCTTTCCTAAACCCTCCACCTCTGGTGGAGGACCCAGAGAAGTTCGACCGAGCCAGCAATATCTCTTTTCCCCTCCCGTGGTGGGAGGGGAAAAAGGGGAGGGGGATTCGATCGGTCGGTGTCACCCCCCACCTCGCCTCCCCCCGTCACAGGGGGGAGGACCTGTTGTGCTCATGCGGAGACGCCCCCTTGGAGGCGGCTTCCTGATGCCATCCGCTCTGCGAGTTGAGCATCAAAGAGCTCGAGTGGAGACGTTGCCGCCGAAGACCTCGCGGATCACGCCGAGGAGAAACTGGTGGACGGCGGGCGTGCCGGCAACCACATCGCCCACCCAGATGTGCTCGGCGCCGCCGCTGAAGTCCGAGATGGTGCCGCCGGCCTCCGTAACGAGGAGATGGCCAGCGGCGATATCCCACGGCTTGAGGCCCACCTCCCAGAAGCCGTCGCACCGGCCGCAGGCCACGTAAGCGAGATCGAGGGCAGCGGACCCGCTCCGGCGAAGATCGTGGATTTGGCCGAAGACACGGGTGAACACCTCGAGGTACCTGAGAAGGATCGCCTTGCGCCGCCAGGGGAAGGCGGTGGCCACCAGGGCCTCTTCCGTGCGGGTCCGGCCGGACACGGTAAAGGGCTTGCCGTTGAGGGAAGCGCCCATGCCCTTTTCGGCAAGGAAGAGCTCGTCCCGCGAGGGATCGTAGATGGCTCCGAGTTCTACGCTCCCCTGGTGCTCCAGGGCGAGGCTCACTGCGAAGGCCGGAAAGCCGTGGATGAAGTTGGTCGTGCCGTCGAGGGGATCGAGAATCCAGCGCGTGGTATTCTGCCGCGGCCGCTCGGCCCCTTCTTCCGCGAGGATGTCATGATCCGGATGCCGACTGCGGATCAACCGGATGAGCGCTTCCTGGACGGCGAAATCCGCTTCGGTCACGTAATCGGAGCGGCCCTTGGTGTGCACCTGGAGGTTCTCGAGCTTGTGGTGATAATCCAAAAGAATGGCCCCGCCTTCCTTAACGCAGGCGATGGCGGTCTCGCGGATACGGGATGCCATGGGGGTACCTCACAGTTGCACTCAACCCTGATGGGGGACCAGATCCCCGACGATGGTCGAGGCTGCTCGTGATTGCTCTCAGCCGGTGACCCATGCTACAATTCTATTCACCCAGGATGCGTGAGGATGTCCCATAACGGCCGGGAGCGACGGGACCTGCAATGATAGTCTTTGATCTCCGGTGCGTCAAGGACCACCGATTCGAAGGATGGTTTGCAAGTAACGAGGAGTTTGAGCGCCAGCTCGCCAGGGGGCAGGTCTCCTGTCCCTATTGCGACGACACCCGGATCGAGAAGGCACTATCTCCGGTAGCCATCAAGAAGAGTTCGTCCTCGCCCTCGAATCGTGAAGCGGCCCTGCAGGCCTGGGCGCAGCTCTGCCGCTACGTCCAGAATAATTTCGAGGACGTGGGGCATAACTTTGCCAAAGAGGCCCTGAAGATCCACTGCGGTCTGGCGGAGGAGCGTCAGATCCGGGGAGTGACCACGGGAGCGGAGGAGGAGATCCTTAAAGAAGAGGGTGTCCCCTTCGCGAAGATCCCCATGCCGCAACAGCTGGATAACTGAATCCGTTGCTCTCTTCCCTTTTCGCCTCCATGGAATTCCCTCACTGTCGCCGTGCCCTTGAGTACGCCGTGAACCTAGCCTTCCCCCGCCGGGTGGGAAGTGCTGGAGAGGAGCAGGCGAGGAGGTGTCTCCTCCACATTCTGGAGAGGGGGAGCCTTTCTCCCTGGACCGAGCCGGTCCCCCTCACCGGCCGCGGCGAACTCCTGTCGCGCCTGATCCCCTGGGCCTCCGTCGCCCTCTTTTCGCTCTCCTGGGCGGTGCGTGGCCTGTGGCCGCAAGGGGCACTCACGATAGCTCTCCTTCCCGTCCTGTTCTCGCTTCTCAGAAGAAGGGTATGGCTCGAGTTCGGCCTTCGGTTTCCGCCGCAGCTCCAGCCAGGTGCCACTGGCACGAGCAACATCCTGGCGGAGGTACGGGGCGGGGAACCCGGAGCGGAGCATCAGGTCGTGTGGCTGCTCGCCCACCATGACACGAAGAGTTACCCCTTGCCGATGTCGGTCCGAATGTTGGCGGCCATGGCCCTCCCTCTCATAGGTCTTATCGTGGCTGCGGCCGCTTTGGCAGGCTGGGGTACAAGCAGCTACGCCTGGTGTGTTGCCGCCGCAGTCGTAGCCGCGCTTCTACTCAGCGGGGGGAGCGGCAATGCGTCGCCCGGAGCGCTCGACAATGCCGCCGCCCTCGGAGTGCTCCTCGATCTCGCCTGTCACTATCGCCGCAACCCGCCCCGGACTCTCGTGCTCCGGTGGGTGTTCACCGGGGCCGAGGAGATGGGGCTACTCGGGGCCTTCGCCCTCCGGCACGCCCGCGGCGAGGAACTCCGCCGCGGGACCCACCTCTTCGTCAACCTGGACGGTGTGGGCTCCGCGGGGAGCCTCCGGGTCTTCGGGCCGAGAGAGGGCTGGCTCACGAGGGCGTTCCTGGAGGCGAGCCGGAAGGAGAGAATACCCCTCTGCTGGAGTCGGCTGCCTCCCACGATGATGATGGATCACGAGGTCCTGGCATCGGCCGGTTTCCCCTCGGTGAGCCTTGGCTGTGTAGCCAGGGAGCTCCGTCATCTCCACAGCCGGAGGGATCATCCCGGCCTCATTCAAGTGGAGTCCCTCCGGGAGACTGCTCGGCTCCTCCGGCATGTCATCGACGCCGTCGATGCCGGCGAGGGGAAGATCTAGTCCACATTATGCACGAGCCGCCTGCTGCCGCGGAGTGGGCTACAGCAGGGAGGTCTATTCGGCAAAGGCGTCACGCCAAGGCGTGATCGCGGCATTGATAGTATCGAGTGAGGCCCGGCCTTTAGGGGAGGGGCATACAAAGTCCGGGAAGCCTCCCTTTCAGCAAAGGAAGGTAGTGGCTCCGGATACGCTTTGCCTCGTAGACCTCCCTGCCTCTGGCACCGCCCCGGGTAGGAGAACTTCCTCTTGATTTTTCACGATCTTCTGTGGTATCAGGCGAGACCATGACCTGTTCGGCCAGCTCAATGCCGGGACCGAGGCACCGAGGCAAGAACCACAGGCGATACTCCGCCTCTTGGGTGGAATGATCCATGGAAAGGGTGCTCCTGCTCAATGCCACGTATGAACCGTTGCGGGTCATTTCCTGGCAGAGAGCGGTCACGCTCCTCACCCTCGGCAAGGTGGAAGTGCTCGAAACATACAACCGGGTGGTGAGATCGGTCACCCTCGCCGTTCGTCTGCCCTCGGTAGTCAGGCTCCTCACTCTCGTCCGTTTTCGCGAGCAGACCGTCCGTTTCTCGCGGCAGAACATCTACCTCCGGGATCGCTGCCAGTGCCAGTACTGCGGGAAGGTCATGGACGTGGACGATCTCACCTACGACCACGTGGTGCCGAGATCCCTCGGCGGGTCTACAGCCTGGGAGAACATCGTGACCTGCTGTCTTCCCTGCAACAAGCGTAAAGGCGGACGAACGCCGCAGCAGGCGAGGATGCACCTGATTCGGAGGCCGAGAAAGCCGACCTGGCACCCCATGCTGATGATCACCCTGACCATTCCCACAACCCCGGATAGCTGGAGGGACTACCTCTTCTGGCACGCCGAGGTCCGTGAATCCGGCGGCCGGGCGTGATGCGCCGCCCGGCGGCGCTCTGGTGCACTCTGCCGACTGCGGCATTCGATGGCGGAACGCGACGAACGTTGTATGGTGATTGACTGCCATACTCACATTTTCCCTCCTCCCATCTGTCAGGACCGAGCCCCGTACCTGGCTGCCGATCCCGCCTTTCGCATCCTCTACAGCTCCCCTCGAGCCCGAATCATCGAGGCGAATGCCTTGATCGATGAGATGGACCGCTCCGGGGTGGATCGGGCTGTGGCCATGGGCTTTCCTTGGAGTGATCCCGACCTTGTTCGCCGTCACAACGACTACGTAGGGGAGGCGGCCGATCGTTGGGGCGGGAGGCTTCTGCCCTTTGTCTGCGTGGATCCCCGGGCGTCTGCCGCGGCCAACGAGGTGGAGCGTTGTCTGGCTGCGGGAATGCGCGGGGTAGGCGAGCTGGCCTTCTACACCGACGTGCTTGATGAATGGCTGATGGAGGCCCTTGATCCCATAGCTTCCAATTGCCAAGCCCGGCAGGTACCCATAATGCTCCACGCCAACGAGCCGGTGGGGCATGACTACCCGGGCAAGGCCGACGTACCGGCTGGGGGCCTGTACCGGCTCATTCGATCCTTCCCGGAGAATCGCTTCATCCTCGCCCACTGGGGTGGGGGGCTTCTCTTTTACGAGCTCCTGAAGAGGGAGGCGCGGGAGGTGCTGGGCCGGGTCGCCTATGACACCGCGGCCTCCCCGTTCCTGTACGACCCGACGGTGTACGCCGTGGCGGTGCGTATTGTGGGCGCGAGGCGAATCCTCTTCGGGAGCGACTTTCCCCTCATTTCACCGAAGCGTTATTTTGAGGAGATGGCCAGCGCGGGCCTGGGCTCAGAGGATATAGCCTGGATCCGTGGTCGCGCGGCCTTTGAGTGGCTCGGGCTCGGCACCGCCGCCCTGACCGGATAAGGAGAGGACATGACGGTTCTCGAAGCTGATCTCAAGAAGGCGTTGGAAGCGGAGGTGGGTCGGATTCCCAAACCCTTTCGGACGGATGGGGTGATTCAGCAGACCATCAAGTGTTTCCTCTACGCCCTTCTGAAGGCGGCCGATCTGTGGCCGGTCCCCGACTTCAGGCCGCCTCGGCTCACCGACGGGCTCCTGGAGATCATCGGCCTCGATCGCTCTGGGGCCGTGGTCTGCTGCTTCGCCGTCCGTCCGGTGGTCGAGCTCAAAGCGGTCAAGAGCCTGGAGGCCCTCGATGTGGAGAACAAGTGGATGATCACCTTTTCCGCCCTGAGTAAGAAGGTAAAGGAGAGCACCTTCTTTCTGAAGCCGGGCATCCAGCACCTCCACCTGGAGTGGAAATAAGATGACCGTCGTGGCGGGACCGCCCGAGCACCTGCCTCTCCCTTGTAATAAAGTTAACAAGCTGAAACGACGGGCCTTTTCACCTTGACTTACCTGGGAGCATCTGGAATATAGACAATATCGGGCATGCTCCCGTTCTGATCTCCCCTTCGAGTTCCGTGGAGGCAGCTTGTATCTCTGACGAGATCTCCGTTGCGGAATTCACTTGGCATCATGTTCGTGCTCCTCCTCCACTGATCCGGTTCTCTTTTCCCCCGTGCCTGACGCCGCGCTAGTACCGTGTTCGAGTCCACTGAAAGGAGGTGACGGAAAGGTTCAGCCCCACGCCACAGTCCCGAGCGGTGGCCGCTCGGGGAGATGTTGCACAGTCGGTACCGCTTCTGCTTCTTGGGCGAATCGTTTTTTCGCGCCTGGGCCGCGCCACGGTCTAACGGCCTAGTCTGGTTCAACAGAAATTATTGCTTTGCCAACCATGGCCCGATCTCTGCGAGGTCGGGTTCGACCCTGGAAGAGACCACTCAAAGACCCCCCTCGGGTGAACCTGGTCTGGAGTGTGGTGACAGGAGATCCCCACTCTTTCGGGATTCATCGTCCGCTACCCAGGATGATTCTTCGGCCCGGGCCTACCCGTCTCCATTTGGGCCAGGGCGAATCTTCCAGACAGGCCTGAGACGAGAGCGAACGACGAGGCGGAAGAAAGGTACCGGCAGAGACGACCGACTCAAGAAATCAAAGGAGGGAACGGTATGGCGGATAAAGTCCCTGGAAAAGCGTGGGTGGTTACCTTTGCTGGAACCGCCATCAATCTGTGTTTGGGCATCTTGTATGCCTGGAGCGTCTGGGCCAAGGTCTTGATTAAGGAGGACATGGCAGGTCAGGTGATGACCGGGATGAACGCAGGCTGGCCCTATCTGACCAATGCCCAGGCTGCGACGCCTTTTTCGCTTTGCGTCATCATGTTTGCCCTGCTCATGATCCCTGGAGGGCGTATTCAGGACAAGTACGGTCCCAAGGTGGGCGCTACCACGGGAGGACTCTTCCTGGCGGTGGGCTGCATCGTTGCCGGGTTGATGAAAAGCTACACGGGCTTGATCTTCGGTTTCGGGATTTTGGGTGGCATCGGCATGGGGATCGGTTACGCAGCACCGACACCCGCCGCCCTGAAGTGGTTCGGGCCGCATAAGCGCGGTCTGATTGCCGGCCTGGTGGTCGGTGGGTACGGCGGCGCCGCCCTCTACGTCTCCCCCCTCGCTAATTACCTCATCAACAGTGGTGGTTTATCCTACAGCTTCTACTTCCTGGGGATCATGTTTGCAGCGGTCACCATCATCGCCGGTCAGCTCCTGTCCTGGCCGCCAGCCGGGTATGTTCCACCGGCTGCGCCGGTGAAACCTGGTGCGGCGGCGGCCCCGACCGTCACCAAGGTCGATTGGGTTGCCGGCGACATGATCAAGACGTGGCAGTTCTTCGCTCTGGTGATCATGTTCATCGGTACCACCCAGTCCGGTCTGTTGGTTATTGCCTTTGCTGCGAAAATTCTGGCTGATACCGCCAAGGGCATTCCTTTCTTTGACACCAATGCCTGGATTCTCGCCTCCTATGGTGGTCTGGTCAATGCCCTCGGACGGGTGGGCACCGGTATGTATTCCGATAAGATCGGCCGCGGCAACGCCTACACTGTCAATTGCCTTGTTTCGGCCCTCTGTCTGTTTGCTCTACCCAGCATCATGGGCGCCAGGAACCTGTTCTTCTTGTTCCTCGCCGTGGGAATTGCCTACTGGCAGTATGGTGGCGGACTGGCCCTCATGCCTTCCTTCACCGCTGACTTCTTTGGTCCCAAGAACCTCGGTTTCAACTACGGTCTGGTGTTCATCGGGTGGGGTCTCGGCTTCTTCATGGCGCGTTTGGGCGGAACCATTAAAGACGTCACGGGCAGCCTGAACTGGGCGTTTTACCTGTCAGGTATGGTGCTGATTGTTGCGGTGATCCTCTGCAGGATTACCAAGAGACCAACTACGACAGGTGAGAAGGCTGCTACTGCCAAGGCGAAAGCCTGATTGCAGCGTGGGTAACCTAGCTGATCGGGTGATTGCTCGACCGGCATGATTGGGATCGTAGAAGGCAGGAAGGTTCTTTCCTGCCTTCTCCTTTGTCCGCAACAGTGGAAGAACTCGGCGTGGAACAGCGCGAACTCTTCTCAATTCCCTATCTGATCGATCCCCGTACTTTTGCCTTCGACGACCTGGTCACCTTCTGCGTCGCAGTCCTCATTGCCGTGCTTGTCAATGCCGAGGCTCAGGCCTACGTGGCAACCCTCCTTGGCGATGCCAGACCCGGGGCGAAAGACCGCCTCCACTTCAACGCCTTCCTCCACCTCGACCCTCTCGGGACCCTCGGCTTCCTCGTGGCGGGTATGGGCTGGGCGAAACGGGTGGATGTGGATCCCAGTAAGTTCGAGCATCCCATCTGGTATCTTGTGCTCGCCCGCTGTGCCGGCCCGTTCGCCAACTTCCTCATGGCTAACGTGGCCGCGAGCATCGTCTGGCTTCTCCACACCCTCTCAATCGATGCCCGGGTTTTCATGATGGTTCTTGCCGTGAATCTGACCGTTGCTGTGTATAACCTCCTGCCTCTCCCGCCTCTTACCGGCGGCGCGCTGGTCTCGGCCCTCTTGCCCGAGCAGGGCGGGCGGTTCCGCCAGCTCTACGAGCAGGTGGGCCCTTACTTGCTCCTCGCCCTGCTTTTGCTCGACCGGATTGCGGACGGGCAGATCATTGAGGGAAACGCGAAATCTTTCTCGTTGAGACGATGACGATGAGGCGGGCATTGCTGATTACCAACGACGCCGAGATCGTTAACGAGATCCGACAGATTCTCGCCGGACACGGCTATGAAATCATTGTCGCCCCTCACCGTGTGGAGGCGGTAGCGCAGGCTGAGGCTTTACTCCCCGAGGTCATTCTTCTCCACCTGGCGAGCCTTGCTTCCAGCGAGCTCCAGATCCTTCATCGCCTCGGCAGGCGCGGAATCACCAAGCAGGTGGGCGTCATCCTCCTTCTGGAGGGATTCGACGAGGAGGATGTCGCTTGTGCCCTCGAGGAAGGGGCTGCCGATTATCTTGTCCGGCCTTTCGACCCGGACCGGCTGGTCCGCCGGGTGGGGGTTCTGGCCCGGATGCGCCAGGAGGCGAGAAGGCGATGGGACGTGCTTTCCAGTCACGCAGACTTACGAGAGGATGTCCCCCATGGATCCTTCCTCAGCACCCGGGAAGGCCGGTTGGTGAAGGTCAACGAGAACCTGGTCAGGATGCTCGGATACGGGAGGAAGGAGGATCTTGTCGGGGTCGACGCGGAACGGGAGATCTACTGGAACCCCAGGGACAGCCAGCTTTTCCAGGATATTCTCGAGCGGCAAGGCGCGGTCGAGAATTTCCCCGTCCAGTTCCGGCGCAAGGACGGCAAAAAAATCACAGTGTTTCTCGACGGCCGTTTGATCCGGGACGACGCGGGCGCATGGGTCGGCTACGCCGCCGCGAAAGTGGAGCAGCGTGAGCCTTACCGGCTCACTGATCAAGAACAAGAGGGGGCCGTCGTTGAAACCTCCCCGAAGACGGAGCTGCCGGCTGAGGGAACCCGGGAGAAGGGGGAGCCGGGCCCGTCTCGTGCAGTGAAGGCGGATCAAGGCGGCCTCCTGCACAGGCTGCTCCCCTGGATGTTCCCCCGCCGGGGTGAGCCTGCCTCTCGCGTAAAGGCCGCCGAGCTCGTTGGCGGCCGTTTTGAGAAGGTCGAGCGCCTGGGAATGGGAAGCTACGGCGAGATCTGGAAGGTGCGGGACATGGCGGAGGGGGAAGGGGCCGCCGCGTACGTGGCCAAGATTCCTCGGAGCAAGAAGCTCAATTACCAGATCCGGCGGGAGGCTGCCATCTGTGAGCGCCTCAGGGGGCACCCCAACGCGGTCACCATCGTCGGGGTGGTGGAGGATGGGGGTCGGATGGTGTTGGTCCAGGAATTCGTGGAAGGGCCGACGCTCCGGGAGCTCCTGGAGCGCCCTCTCTGGGAAGCGGAGCGCGAGAGCATCGCCCTCCAGGTGATCGATATCGCGGCACATGCCCATGGGAACCGCATCGTCCACCGGGACATAAAGCCGGAGAATATCATCGTCCGTCCGGACGGCGTGGTGAAGCTCCTTGACTACGGCGCTGCCAAGGAATTGAAGGACCGGGACGTGAGCAGCACAATGGTGGGATCACGGCCGTTCATGGCGCCGGAGCAGATCATGGGGGAGAGTCAGATCGCCAGTGACGTGTGGGCCCTCGGGGTGATCATGTATGCCCTCTACACCGAGCATCTCCCCTTTTACCACGACAACGAAAAGGTGCTGATGGACATGATCCTCACCCTGGAACCTGAGCCGCCACGGAGCCTGTATCCGGCCATCCCGGTGGCCCTGGAGGAGATCATCCTGAGGTGTCTCAAGAAGGATCCCCGGGCGCGCTATCCGGACGCAGGCGCCCTGAAAGAGGCCGTGCTAAGGTAGTCTGCGACGCAAAGCGCATGCGGAGCCACTACCTTCCTTGGCTAGCAGGAGTCTGTAGGGTGGGCACTGCCCACCGAATGGACTATTACCGATTTATGGTGGGCCAAGCCCACCCTACATTGAAGCCGGCCACCATGTGAGGGGCGTGGATGGTAAGAGGCAGGGTGATTTGCTCGACAAAGCTGCGTGGTCGCAGGCAACGCCCTACCCGTATTGCGTCCCCACATCGCACACCATGATGACCACATCGGTGCTCCGACCGTGGAGGTCCTTGACCAGCCCTTCGATGACCGCCTTGCTCGAGAATCCCGCCTTTCTGAATACAGCGATGGCCCCCGGAGCGCTAAGGGGGAGCTCAGCCCAGAGCTTTTCCAGTCCGAGCTCAGTCGCCAACTCGACCATCTCATGGACGAGCAAGATTCCCAACCCCCGGTTATGGTAGTCTGCGGCGACGACGACCCGGACGGTGCCGATGTGGCGCTTCCAGCCCCGGGGTATCCGATGCAGGGTGGCGTCTCCGACAACGCGATCTCCGGTCAGGGCGAGAAGGGGAAACACCCGGCTGTAATCGATGTGCTCGGTCCAGGACCGGATCACCTCGGGATCGGTCACGTCGTGGCGCAGAAAAATCCGTTGTTCTCTAGGCAACGACTGAAAAAAGGTAATGAGCTTCTCCCGGTCCTCCGCCACCATGGGCCGGAGCACTACCCGGCTCCCATCTTTGAGCTTCCCCTCTTTCTCGTATGTATGCACCATGATTCCCTCCAGAAGAAGGTCACACCCCTGCCGCCAGTCGTTCCGCCAGGTAGTCCGGGAGGCGGGCCTCGCGGATCTTGGCCTGAGCGAGCCGCAGATCGTAGGGCACCAATCTGAACTCGATGGCGGGGGGGTCGGCGGTGACGATTAGATACGACGCCTCCCAGTGATGATTCCGCGGCTGCCCCACGCTACCGGGGTTGATGAGATACATCTCTTCGGGGTCCAGTGCCATGGGTCCCCGAGGGATGGGGAGACTCTGGACTCTGCCCCGCACGTCCCTCTGCCAGAGGGCGCGATGGTGAGTGTGTCCAAAGAAGGCGATTCGCACTTCCGGCATCCGGTGGCGCATGTAAGCGAAGGCCTTCTTCGCCTGGAAAAGATAAAAGATATAGGCCTCCGGATTGTCCGGCGCCCCGTGGAAGAGGATGTAGCGATCCCAGAGAAGTAAGGTGTCGGGGAGACTGGCCAGAAAATCCTTCTGTTCCGCGTTCAGAGCGCTCGCCGACCAGAGCACCGCCTGATGGGCGAAAATGTTGAAGCCTTCGGCAAAGCGCGGCTGCACAGCGGCCCGGTCGTGGTTTCCCTGGAGACTGATCATCTGATGCCGCCTCGCCAGGTCAACGCATTCCCCCGGGCTGGCGTTGTATCCTACCAGGTCTCCCAGGTTAATGATGGCTGACGCCGGTTCCTTGGCACAATCCTGGAGGACCGCCTCGAAGGCTTCCAGATTCGAGTGAACATCAGCTAGTACTGCAAGTCTCATGGGCCGGCCGTCGGTTCCGGCGACGGGGTGTGCCGGGTTCCAGGGCTTTCTTAGAGGGAGGCATTCCCGGGCCACGGCGTACCCGGGGATCGGGCGAGGGAGTTCACTTCCTCCCCGGTGGTACCTTGGTCCATGACCAGTACGTGGGTTCTTCTACAATCTTTTTCTTGGCCTTCCCGCCGGCGAGGTAAGAACGCACGCTGCCGAGGACAATTCGAGGGATGTCGGCGGGTTTTTCCACGCCGAAGACCGAGATGTTGGGGGATTGCTTGGCAGCCTTGATGAACCGCTGGGCACCGGGCTTCTTCCCCACGTGGACCGCAGTAACCCGGTTGTTGAGGGCCGAGAGGCGGGCGATGGTGTGGTCGAGGTTGGTGATCTGCATGTCGGTGATGAGGAAGACGTCAGCCTCAGTGTTCCGCACCAGGTTCGTGATTTCCGGGAGGTCGAGGACGGTTCCGCCGCCGAAGTAGCGGCAGAGAACCCGATAGACGAGGGTACGGCTCTTGGTGAAGGGCAGGTGCTCCCTCCCTCCGGCAGGGGCATCGCTGAAGTTGTATACCGCCACCTGGGCGTCATTCCTCAGGTAGGCGTCGGCGGCACAGCCCGCGCCAAGGACGGCGTGGGAGAGCCGGGCGCGGGGGTCCACCATGCTCCCCGAGGAGTCGATGATGATGAGGCAGTCGGGCGTCTTCTCCCTCACGCCGAAGATCTCTCCCTGCCGTCGTTCCCAGATCTGGGTGATCCCGGGGAGGTACTTCCCGAAGCTCGACCACGGATCAATCTCCCGGACAGGCTGCCCGATCTCCCAGGGCCGGTGCGAGTGGGGGTGGAGATTGCCCGAGTCGCGCATGGGGATCTTCTTCACCGGCAGGGCGTAGTTTTCGGCCAACTTCATATAGTAGAGCCAGTTGGCGTCAACCGGATAACCCTTGCCGTAGCCCATGCCTTCCAGGTCGCAGGGCCCGCAAGCCTGAAGGTCGTTCTGGATATCCTCGAAGATCTCCACGAACTTCTGGGGCGAGTCCCCTTGGCAAACTCCCGCAGGGCCTGCTCGATCTCTTCGGCCCGATACTGGCGGAAGCCGTGGCCACCCATGCCAGACTGATCCTGAACTGCTTCGGCCTGAGCGTCCTCGAGCAAGGGGCGGATGCCGCGAATGAAACGGGTCAGGCTGGCCGGCCATCTGCGCTTGTCCAGGTAGGGGATGGCGGAGAGACGCCGCACCTCCTCCCGGTGGTCCTTCGCATCGAGATCCATGCCCCAGATGTTCTCGAACAGGGAGCAGAGGACCTGGTCGGCATGATCCCTCGGGGCATGCCGGTACAGGGAGGGAAGGGGGCTCTGACGCTCCTTCACCGCATGGGTGTTGGCCACCACATCCATGAAGAGGTCGGTCGCCTTCCGGGCCTGGTCCGCGTCGCCGAGTATATCCTTGGCCCGGGCGTAGAGCCGGAGGTGGGTGGCGAGGTCCCAAGGACAGCAGGTGTAGTGGCTCACCGCGTGGTCGAGGAGAGCGGTGAGGACGGTCTCCGCCGGGATGAGGCGGGACATGTCGACGGCGTACTCCAGGCTGAGGGTGATCTGTTTCTCCCGGATCTCCATGGCCACACGGGAGTTGGAGCTTTCGAGGCGGGGGCTGGGAAGCTCGGGAAAGAGATGACGACGGCGCACCAGGGGCCAGACCCGCTCCAGGGCGTGCCTCAGCGCTGCGGCTTGCTCGGGGGGTACCTGCCGCTCCTCGCCATCATCGGTGCTCACCGTTCTCTCCCGATCACAGGATCCCCGGCCTGGTAGATCCGGCCTGAGACAGAGCGGCCAAGGCCGTGGATACGACCGCCCACCCAGATCTCACCGCCCTGCATCCACTCGCCCGTGTTGCGGCCGCAGTTCTTGACGATGGTGATCTTGCCCTCCGTCATCCCGGCGCCGGCCCAATCACCCGAAGAGCCGGCAACAATCAGTTGGCCTCCGTTCAGGGCGGCACCGGTGAAGTTGCCCGTGTCTCCCTCGATGCGGAGAGTTTTCCCGTGGGGGAGCCGATAGCCGAGGAAGTGCATCTGCCGCTGCATGTGCCGGAGGCGGAGCACCATGTCGTCCTCCGCCACGTGATTGCAGAGGGCGGAGATGTAGATGCCCGCCGGACCGGAGATGAGGTAGGGCATGGCGGTGCCGCTATCGAGCTGGTAGCAGAATTCCTCGATGTGCTGGCCGTCGTAGTCGAGGCCGCGGATCACCTCGCAGGCAACAGTGTAGGCCTCGATCACCCGGTTGTGCTCCACGAACCAGACGAGACTCTTCACCTCTTGTTCCACCAGCTTGGTGTAGCCCGAGGTGAGGGCCGCCATCGCCTCATCGTGGGCCGGGGCCAGTCGATCCAGCGGCAGAACCCTGGCCTCGGTCTGAAAATCCTTGAAGTCCTCGAAGGGATTTATCACTTACTCCTCCAGATTCAGATCCTTGCGAATCTCAGCGTAGATGGGGTGGTCGCCCGCGACGGGCTCCAGGCCCTCCCCCTGGAAGATGCGGTAGGCCCGCCCCAGGGCTTCCTTCACGTTGTCGGCCTGCTCGCTGTAGCGCTGGTAGACCTCGTTG
>JAGFXI010000295.1 GCA_017861095.1 Deltaproteobacteria bacterium
CGCCGGAACGTCTCGGATCTTCTTGTCTTACAACGGGAACTCCCGGCCCGGCTCAACCAGATCGTGGAGCGGCTCGAGCGCGGTGAGCTGAGTATCCGCTTCCAACATGAGAATCTGGGGGGGCTTCGCAGCACCTTGGAGAACATCACCAATCGCCTCACCTTCGGGATCATCATCGCAGCGCTCATTATCGGCTCTTCCATGATCATTACTACCGGGGTGAAGCCACTTCTCTTTGGCTTTCCCGCCCTGGGCATAGTCGGCTATCTCGTCTCCGGCATCCTGGGTCTTTGGCTTGTCATCAACATCATCAGGAGCCGCCGGTTCTGACGCGGGCGTCATCGTCCTGACCGATGGGGGATAGTGTTCGTATCGCTATTATCTATTTGACCCGTGCCTCGAGTGACTTTACTGTCCTCCTGTGATGACAGGTCGTTGAAAGAATCTTGCCACCCGTTTCTTGCCCGGTGGGAGCCGCTTCCCCGTGACGGGCGCCCGCGACAAGCTCGGGACAGGCGGCACAAGCCAGCGGCGATCGAATCGGCTGCGGCAGGGATTATGAACATGTAGGGTGGGCATAGCCCACCACAGAACGTCTCGCCCTGTGGGAGCGGCTTCTCCGTCGACAGGCTCGGGCCCCTGAGCTTCGCCGAACGGCAGCCGCGAAATGGGGGCTGCCTTGAGCAAAGAGATATTTGAGCGGCTCGTTTCCAGCCTGCGCGGTCACGGCGGCGATGCCAGCCTCACCCGCTTTGTCGGGAAAGGCGGGTGAGCATGCAAGATCGGGCCGGAGGATCTGGCCCAGGCATTGAAATCCCTGCCCCGGGTAGAAGACGCCCGTGTACTGGTAAGCATGGAGAGCGCCGACGACTGCGCCGTATATCGGGTGAGTGAGACTCACGCCATCGTGCAGACCGTTGACTTCTTCACCCCCATCGTGGATGATCCCTATCTCTTCGGCCAGATCGCCGCCGCCAACTCGTTGAGTGACATCTACGCCATGGGTGTCGAGCCGCTCTTTGCGCTCAGCATCATGGGATTTCCTCGGCACCGTTTGCCCTTGGATACCATGGCCGAGATTTTCCGCGGCGGCGCGGCCAAGGCAAGGGAAGCCGGGATCTTCGTCCTCGGCGGGCACACCATTGAGGACAGCGAGCTGAAATACGGCCTCGTGGTCACCGCCTACGCCGAGATCTCGAAGATTATCACCAACGCCGCGGCCAAGCCTGGTGACGACCTGGTGCTCACCAAGCCTCTGGGTGTGGGGGCGATCACCTCGGCGATCCAGCGTCGGATTGCCAGCGCTTCTCTGATCGAGAAGGCGGCGGCGCTCATGGTCACCCTGAACCGGGACGCGGCTGCGGCTGTCCGGGAGGTCGGCGTCCACGCTCTCACCGATGTGACGGGCTTCGGGTTCCTCGGCCACCTTCTCGAAGTGACCCAGGCGAGCAACGTTACCGCCGAGATCTTCGCCTCCAGAATACCCACCCTGGAAGAGGCCTGGGAATTAGTGCGGAAGGGTAAGATGCCGGCCGCGACCCGGACGAACCTGGAACACGTGACCCCCCATCTCCGCCTCGACGAGAGTGTGAGCCGCGAGGTGGGATTGATGCTTGCCGATCCGCAGACCTCGGGGGGGCTCCTCATCGCCGTGCCCTCGGATCGGACGGAGAGGCTGCTGGCACGGCTGCGGGAGCTGAAGACTCCGGCGGCAGCCCACATCGGCAGGATCATCGAACCCCAGGACAAGCGGATCATCGTGCGACCATGAGAGGACCTGTGAAGCGAAGCTTGCTCCAGGCGCTCGGAATCATCCTCATCTCCTTGGCCCTCGGTCTCGGAGTGAACGGCTTTCGAGCCGACGGCATTCCCCTCGTTGAGCGGTGGAGTGAGAAGCTCGCACAGAAGCAGCAGGCAGGGGGGTTCCCGGCGGTTTCGCTGACGGAGACCGTGGCTGCCTTTACTCGGGGCGAGGCCCTCTTCCTGGATGCCCGAGATCCCGATTTCTACAAGCTTGGCCATATTCCGGGAGCGGTCAACCTCCCGGTACGGGAGTTTGAGCGAGTCCTCCCGGAGCTTCGAGGACGGCTCGATGCGGCTCCGTGGCTCATTGTGTATTGCGATGGGGGGAGCTGCGAGGCGAGTGTGGAACTCACCGAGAGGCTTTTCCTGGTTGGAATCGACCGGGTCTCGGTGTTTCCCGGCGGCTTGCAGCAGTGGAAGGGCTCGGGGCAGGCGATTGAGCAGGGAGAGGGAACCATGGGGCAGTAGGCAGCAGGGAGGGGCCAGTAGGCAGCAGGGAGGGGCCAGTAGGCAGCAGGGAGGGGCCAGTAGGCAGTTAACAAGGGCCTATCGGCCCGTTTGAGGTTTGAGGTTGGAAATTGGAGGCAAAGACAGCAGACACCAGGCGGGGGATGACATGACCATGGGAGGGGCAAACGGCAGATCCCATGTAATCGCCCTCCTGACCCATCCCACACTCGCCCTGGCGGCCCGGGTCGTCCTCGGCTGCGTCTTCATCGTTGCCAGCCTGGATAAGATCATCCACCCGGAACTTTTCGCCCGGGCGGTTTACAATTATCAAGTTCTCCCCGAGGCAGCGGTCAATTTCGTCGCCCTCTGGATACCCTGGCTGGAGTTGGTCGGCGGTGTATTCCTTCTCCTAGGGTTCTGGATTCCGGGCAGCGTTCTCCTTCTCACCGTCCTGCTTCTCGTATTTCTCGGGGCGCTGGGCTTCAACCTGGCGCGGGGTCTCGATGTGGCCTGCGGCTGCTTCTCAACGACCAGCAAGGACCCGGTGACCGCGCTTACTCTTCTCCGGGACTCCCTGTTTCTCGTCGTCGCCCTCTACCTCTTCTGGTTTCACCAGGTGCGCGGCATGGAGGCACGAGTCTCCCCCGGCCGCCTCTTCCGTTCCCGCCATGAAAGTTAGTCTCCTGATCCCCGTCGATCCGTGACGAGAACCTTCACCTGGTCGGGGAAGAGCACTTCCATTTTCTTGGGACCTGTGAGTCTGCGGACAAACCCGAGTCCAAACACGGGGTGCCGCACGGCCTGTCCCTCCACGTACGCGTGCCTTTGATCGTAGGTAGCGGGCTCCCCCTCTCCGGCGCTCTCCTTCATAGTCTGCCATTCCTGGAGGAGTGCCTGGGACTTTGGCTCCTTGGCGGCTCGGTACTTGAGCAACACCTTGGCCTGCCGCTCGGTGGGCCAGGCCACCTTCTTGCTGCCGCGCAGCGATCCACGGTGGCGATGCTGGCTGTTGCAACGGGTACAGATCACCAGGTGGACACTCCCCGTCATCATGGCCACGACCCGGTGGATGGTCTCCTCTTTACAGCGAGGGCAGCGGGAGTCGATCTCATCACCTACGGAAGGAGATTTCCAGAGGGGCATCGTATCCTCGGTCAGCCGAGAGGCCGAAGAAGTCTGCAAGGCTCCATGGCCGGCACCGGCTTAAGTGTTGGCAGGGTCCGTGCTCGGAGCACAACCCGGGGGATGCGTCGCCCGCCATCCCCCGTTTCGGGCTGCGAACTGTAGCACAGGGTCGGATGAATGCCAAGTCAACACGACGGAGGATATCCGTTTTGTCGACTTCGTAAAAAGTCGCCAAGGTAGACGGCACAGGAAAAAGCTCCAGATGCAAGGCGCGCGAATCTTGAGGAATGAGGCGTACAGAGACGTACGCTGCAGTGACGAAAGATGAAGCGCAACGCCGCAGATGGACTTTTTACGAAGCCTT
>JAGFXI010000296.1 GCA_017861095.1 Deltaproteobacteria bacterium
TTCCTGGGAATCGACTCCAGCCTGAATCCCCTCCAGGGCTGGCGCCTCCTCCTCCCCGTCTATGCCGCCACCATCTTCGGCCGGGTGGGGAGCATGTACGGCGCTCTCTGTGGGGGACTTCTGCTTGGCCTCACCCAGGAGCTCTCGGCCATCTATCTTTCCACCGAGTACAAGCCGGGGATCGCGCTCTTCGCCATCATTGTCACCATCTTCATCAGGTTCAGGCTCTTCAGGAAAGGGTAGGGCGCAGCGATGGACTTCTCGGGGATTCTCACCTTTCTCGTGTACTTCTTGGTGACGACGGGCATCTACGGGCTCCTCACCATGGGGCTTAACGTCCAGTGGGGCTATGCGGGTCTTCTCAACATCGGAGTCGCCGGCTTCTATGCCGCGGGAGCCTACGCCTCCGTCTATCTGACCCATGGCGTCGGCTTTGGCGGAAACACGATTGGACTGGGGTTGCCCTTTCCCCTCGCCCTCGCCGGAGCCATGGCGGTCGCGGCGCTCGTTGCGCTTTTTCTCGGAGGACCCAGCCTGAGCCTGGACAAGGGCTATCTCGCCATCACCCTCCTTGGCTTCGGGGAGCTGGCGCGCCTCGTCGCCGCCAACGAGGCCTGGCTCACCAACGGCACCATGGGGTTCAGCGGCGTGTACAAGCCCCTGGGGAGTATTTTCCGGGGTCTCTCCTACCAGCTCTTCTTTTTCCTTGTCGTCGCGATGGTGGTGCTGGTCTGCTACCTCGTGGTTCACCGTGCCCACCGCTCCCCTTGGGGGAGAGCGCTGAGGGCGATAAGGGAAGACGAGGCGGCGGCCATGATGCAGGGGAAAAACGCCTTCCGCTTCAAGCTCGAGGCCTTCATCCTCGGCGCCGCCCTCATGGGGGCGGCCGGGAGCCTCTATGCCCACTACGTGGGATTCATCAATCCCAGCAGCTTCACCTCGGAGCACACCTTTCTCATCTGGATCATGCTCATCGTCGGTGGGAGCGGGAACGATCTCGGCGCCCTTCTCGGCACCCTTGCCATCTGGGGCTTCTACGTGGGCTCTAATTTCCTCCTCGACCTGGTACCCGCCCATCTCACCGCCCGCCTCGGAGGCATCCGGATCATGGTGATCACGGCGCTCTTCATCTTCATGCTCATCAAGAGACCCGACGGCCTGCTGCGCGAGAAAAAGTGGGTATCGGCGGTTTTCAAGGAATGAACCTCGACGAACACCATTGCGACGTGCTCGTAATCGGCGGCGGTCTTGCGGGAATGCAGGCCGCCCTCCAGGCGTCCCGTTTGGGCGCCCGGGTGATCATCGCCTCCGAGCAAAAGGTCGGGAGAAGCGGGAACTCGGTCATTGCCGAAGGCGGGTATGCCGCTCCCTTCGGCCACGGCGATCCGCGAGACAACCCCGACATCTTCTACGAGGATATCCTGAGATCGGGGCAATTCCTGAACGACAGGGCCCTAGCAAGGGCCCTCGCCGAGGAGAGCTGCCGGGCGGTGGAGGAGCTCCGGCGGGCAGGGGTTCCCTTCCGAATGGAGGGGGAGAGGTACGAGCAGAAACACTATCCGGGGCACACCTATCCCCGCAACTGCTACCTGGTGCGGGAGGGAGGGATCCACATTACCTTGCCCCTTCTCGAGCACCTGCGAGGGCGGAGCGTTCGGCTGCTGCCCCACTGCTACGCCCTGCGCCTCCTCGTCGCCGGGAACGAATGCTGCGGGGCCCTTTTCTCCGACACCCGGTCGGGCGCCCTCTTCGTGGTGCGAGCCAAGGCCACGATCCTCGCCTGCGGCGGCGCGGCCGCTATCTATCGCCATTCCACGAACGTGAGGGGAGCAACGGGGGACGGCTACGTCCTGGCCCTGGAGGCGGGAGCGGCGCTCAGGGACATGGAGTTTGTCCAGTTCTATCCCACCATCATGCTCGGGCCCGTGCGAAACTTCCTCATGGATTTCTCTCCCTTTGGCCGCCGGGCGCCCCTCCTGAATAGCCTTGGCGAAAGGTTCCTCGAGCGGTACGCGCCCGATACCCTCGAGTCCTGCACCCGCGACGTGAAGTCTCGCGCCATCTTCACCGAGGTCAGGGAGGGGAGGGGGGTGAATGGCGGCGTCATCATAAATATCTCGGCGCTGCCGCGGGAGGAGCTCGAGACCTACACGCCCCGCTTCTGTCGCGTATTTGCCCGGAGAGGCCTCGATCCTCACCGGGAGCGGACCGTTGTCGCCCCCGCGGCGCACTTCTTCATGGGGGGCGTGGTCATCGACGAGGGGTGCCGGACGGGAGTGCCGGGCCTCTTCGCCTGCGGCGAGGTGACCGGCGGCGTTCACGGCGCAAACCGCCTTGCCGACAACGCCCTCAGCGAATGTCAGGTCTTCGGCCGGATGGCTGGTGAGCATGGGGCGCGCTATGCCCTCGGAGGGCGCCTGAAGCACGAGACCGCATCGGGCTGGAAACCGCTAAGGCAAAGAAGCGCGGGTCGACCGCCCTCTCCTCGGTGGATGGCGAGATTGCGGGAGATCATGTGGGAGAAGGTCGGCATCGAGCGCGACCAAGAGGGCCTGGAGGAGGCGATCAGCGAGCTGGGACGGCTGCGAGACGAGGTGAGTGAAAGCGTGGCCGCGGCGACCGGCCATGAGCTCTACCGGGTTACCAAGGTCAGGAACGCGGTCGTGACCGGTCTCATGGTGGCGAAGGCGGCGCTGGCGCGGCGCGAGAGCAGGGGCGCCCACTTCAGGAGGGATTTCCCTGATCAAGACTCCGGCTTTTCCCGGAGCATCACGCTGGAGCGTGACGGGAAGGGCGGCCTGAAGGCGCAGCTGAGCGCAGGCTGACGGGGCAAGTGCGGATGCAGGGGGATCAGCCTTCGCCGCCCAGGTAGAGCCGCCCCACGTCGTCATTCTTCAGAAGACTTTCTCCCGTGTCCTCGAAGCGCTTCTCGCCGCCGGCGAGCACGTAGCCACGGTGGGAGATCTTCAGGGTTTCCCGGGCATTCTGCTCCACGAGCATGATGGCGACGCCGCTCCGGTTGATGGCGAGGATCTTTTCGAAGACCATTTCCACGAGAATCGGGGCAAGGCTCGCGGTCGGCTCGTCCAGGAGTAGCACCCTGGGATTTAGCATGAGCGCCCTCCCGATGGCAACCATCTGCCGCTGTCCGCCCGAGAGTCTACTCACCTTTTCGTTGTTTCGCTCCTGCAGGACGGGGAGGAGATCGTATACCTCCCGGAGCCTGGGCCTCGAGTCGTCGCTCCTGATGTATGCCCCCATCTCCAGGTTTTCCTCGACTGTGAGCGAGGGGAAAACGTTGTCGACCTGGGGTACGTAGGATATGCCCCGCCGGACGATCCTGTCCGGGCTGAGGCCGGTGATCTCCTCACCATAGAGCTCAACCGAGCCGCTTCTGGGCCTCAGGATGCCGAAGACCGCCTTGAGCAGGGTGGACTTTCCGGCACCGTTCGGGCCGATGATCGATACGATCTCTGCGTCGTTGAGCTCAACGGAGACATTTCGCAGGATCTCCGACTCGCCGTAGCCGGCGGTGAGGTTCGCCACCTTCAGCGCTTTCATCGATACTGGCCTCCGAGATAGGCCTCGAGCACGCGGGCATCGGACCTAATCGCTGCCGGTTCGCCCTCGGCGAGCTTCCTCCCCTCGCTCATGACGATAACCGGGTCGCAGAGGCTCATGACCAGGTCCATGTCGTGCTCGATGATGAGAAAGGTGACGCCGTTCCGGGCGCGAACATGAGCGTGCGGTTGACCCCCGCACCGGGCTCATCGAGGAAGACGAGCTCCGGAGCGGCCATCATGGTCTTGGCAAGCTCGAGGAGTTTCTTCTGGCCGCCGGAGAGATTGGCGGCGTACTCACCCTGGAGATCGAGGAGGTTCACCAGGCGCAGCACCTCGAGGGCACGGCGGCGAATCTCCTCCTCCTGCGTCTGCACCAGCGCCGGGCGGAGCCAGGCGCTCCAGATGCTCTCGCCCCTCTGGCCCTCCGGTACCAGCATCAGG
>JAGFXI010000297.1 GCA_017861095.1 Deltaproteobacteria bacterium
GAAAGGAACCAACCGACACTGGCGGATTATTCGTCAGCAAGGGGCACCGCTGGAACTCCTTCGGGCAGTTGGGGGTGACATCGATGCCCTCCTGGGGGGCGGGGAAACGCTGAAGGCCAGCGGCCGCTGCACGGTCGTGCGGCTGCGTGGCGTGGGGGGAGAGGACTGGACCGCCAGGCGATTTAACACCAAAGGACCAGGGCACACAGCCGCGCACTGGTTCCTTCGATCCAAGGCGAGGTGGTGCTGGCGAAATGCGACGCTGCTCGCCCAGGCGGGGTTGGCCACACCGGAGCCGGTCGTTTGCGCGGAAGAACGATGCGTGGGGGTGCTGAGGATGCGATCGGTATTCATCACGCGTTATGTGAAAGGGCAATCGCTGTGGGAGTTGGTTGCAACCGGAGAACTGTCAGAGGAACGGCTCATGGAGGTAGCGGCGCAGTTTGGGCGGATATGGAAAACACTCGGCCGGCTGAGCATCGGCCACGGCGACATGAAGGCAACGAATTTCATCGTCGACTCGGACCACAGGATCTGGATGATTGATCTGGACTCGATGCGGGTTCTTGGTAACAGGTTTATGCTGGCACGACGGCGGCGGCAAGACTTGGAGCGGTTCATGAGAAACTGGAAAGGCCATCCGGCTGTGGCGGCTATATTTTCTGCTCATCTTGTGACGGCCTGACGGGCGGAGTCGATCCAATGGAGGTCGTTTCGGATAACGAGATCTTCTCCGGCTATTCGAATCTCGCCTTGATGAATCGGGCGGGATTCCCCCCGACGATGGAGTTCTCCCCAACGTCCCCGGTAACAACGCTTCCTGCAGCCACGATAGCGCCGTCCCCGATCGTTACGCCGGGCAAGACCACTGCATTGGCACCGATCCAGGCGTTTCTGCCGATCACAACCGGTGATATCTTGTGGGCGGTGTGAGTCCCGATCCCCTCCACTCGGTAATCGTGATCCACAGTGAGGATGGCGACATTCGGGCCAATCATCGTGTTCTCTCCGATGGATATGCCGCCATGGGCAAGGAAAGTGCAGTTCCGATTGATCGCCACATCCTTTCCCAGATGGATATTTTCCGGATGCTGGATGAAGAGAGGCCGCCGAAAGCGGATTTTCCCGGAAAGGTGCATTCTCCTCTTGTAGAGTGCGATCTCCGCCTTGTCGATGTTTCTCAAGAGAAAGAGGAACAAGCGTTCTATCATAACGAAGTCCTAATGCAGGCCTTTGGCCGCAACCAAAAAGCATCAAACCCGAATGTCGAATATCGAACAAGGAATTTCGAATGATGAAGTTAACCCCTCCTGTAGTTGCCTTCGGAGTTCGATATTCGTTATTCGATATTCTGCGGTTCGCCTTTGAACTTCTATGCAGCTTGCGTAGAAGTTACAGACTAAGATTCTAGAGCGTTTAGGTCACATGAATAATCCCGATGCCAATCTGCCGTCCCGTTTCAGGCGGGCCGACGATCTCCTCCGTTGGATAACTCCTCTTGATTTCGTTCCAGAAGCGGTCTACCTGGATATCCGGTGAGTCAGGCCGGGAAAAAATGTCGTGGAAGGCGATGATCCCTCCTGTCCGCACAAGGGGTCCGTATAGCTGAAAATCAGACTTCACCCCTTCATAGGTGTGGTCTCCGTCGATAAAGGCAAAATCGGCCGGCTCAGGGCCGAAGATCGACTGGACCTGGTGCACGGTCTCCGGCTCGTGGGAATCCGTCCGCAGCAAATGGAGGTGCTGGCCGGGCCGGGCAAAGGACTGGTAAAAGGGTACCCGGCAGGTCGGGTAAGCCCCGCCGAATGCGCCTCCCGGAAGATCGATGCTCACGATCGTTGCGTCGGCAGAGGCAGCCTGAGTCCAAAGATACAGGGTTCCTCCCCTGGCTGTGCCTATTTCGAGGACTCTTTTCGGGGACAGCTCTAAGACGGCACGGAAAAGCGCCTCGATCTCGAAGATGTTCTGTCTCGGTTCTATCTTCTTGAAGAAGCCTCCCCCCCGGTACACGAAAGGGATAGCGAAGCGTGCCGTGGGAGTCAACAGTTTCTTCTCCAGTACGCGAACTCTCCTCACCGCCTGTCTGCGATGGAGCCCCGCAAAAGCCCCATAGAACAGTTCTTTCATCACCATTGCCCTTTCCGCATGCTGCATCACATCGCCATTCGTGCTGAATGGAGAAAGAGGGCGTTTGCCCAGAGGAGTCTCCCTTGCCCGTCATAGCGCGGTTTGAAAAAATCGAAGAGGACAAAACCGGCTTTCCTGAGAAACAGGTCTATTTGACTGTACAGAGCGTCCCCTTCGTAGAGGGTATTGAACAGCAGTTCGGTATAAATCGCTAAGGTGACTGTCGCGAGCATTTTCTCAGCCCCTTGCAAGGCCATGAGTTCGGCGCCCTGAATATCGAACTTCATCAGTTCGATGGACTTGACCCCGGCCCGAGAGGCCCAGTCGTCGACGGTGACCGCCTCAACGTGGACCGTCTCACGGATCGTCGAGTCTTCCGGGTAAAGCCTTTTCAGGCTCTGTGATGGAGTGAAAAACGAGGAGATCCCGGGCGACTGGGCAATGTGGAGGGGCACGGAACCTTCGCGGTCGGAAAGGGCAAGGAATTGCGGTCTGAGGCGAGGATCCGCCTCAGCCTTATGGGTCAGGGTCTCCCGGTAAAAGGGGTTCGGTTCGAAGGCATAGGCTGTCGCCTTGGGGAACAGGCGCAGCAAGCGCAGGGAAATGCGGCCATTGCTCGCGCCGGCGTCAAGGATTCCCGTGACCGAGTGACGCGAGAGGAGCCGTTTCATGACCTCGTAAGGATCATCCGTTGACACGAGGTTCTGGTCTTTCCGGAGCAGACGCTTTTTCAGAAATGAACCGAGCGCGTTCGACATGGGCAAAAACCTTTCTCCAGATCCGGGGCCCGGAAGGGCAGAGTCCTACGCCACCATCCTCAGCGGCCCAAGGCCTCTTTTATGACCGCGCACAGCTGATCTCCTATCACGGAGACATCGTACTGTGCAGCGTGGCTCTGAGCGGCCGCCCCCATCCGTTGGCGGAGAGACTCGCCTCGGATGAGGTCGCCTAGATGTTTCAGCCAATCTTCGTGCCGCGAAGCCAAAAAACCCGTCTGCCCGTGAAGGATGTAATCCGAATTTGTACCCACAGGCGAGGCCACCACGGGCAGGCCTGCCGCAGCGTACTCAAGGACCTTGAAACTGCATTTGCCACGAGTGTACGGGTTATCGGGAAGAGGGGCAAGGCCTATGTCGCATGCCGCGAGGTATTCTCCGCGCCTGGCTGCGTGCCATGTTAACTTCTCCACCGGCATGGAGTCCAGATCGAAAAACACATCGCCAATTTGGCGAAGGACAAGATTGGGATACTGCTTGCCGAGCTCCTCAATCGCCGCTCGGATGTCGTGGAGATAGGTGAGGGTGCTTTTGCTGCCAATCCAGACGAGGCGGACCTTGCGGTCAGCGGGTTTCGGCAGAGCGGACTTGTAATCTTCCACGCGCAGACCGATGGGGACGACACGGACCTGTGCGTTGAAAACGCCGCCGAATTGAGCGAGGTAGGAACTGCCGACGATCACCATATCGGCAATGCGGACACTGCGGCGCCACGGAATGAGGCGCGAGCGGCTTCGGCGATCGGGGTGTTTGTGGTTGAGCCAGACCGCGTCGTCGTAAGTGAAGATGAGGGTCCGGGCCCACTTTCGAAGCAATCGCGCGTC
>JAGFXI010000298.1 GCA_017861095.1 Deltaproteobacteria bacterium
GCTGGACTATCATGTTGAGGCAAAGGAATTCGACGGCTGGGTCATGCTGAAGGCTAGTAAGCAGAAAAAGTAACGGACTCCACGTCCTTACATAGCGTGCCCTAACCTTTCGATTGTCTCGACCCTTCACGACGGGCAAGAGCCGTCGGGGCCACACGAGCCCCGGGGGACGGGTGTATTGCGTTAACCCCTGCCTCACGTCCTGTCCGCCGCCCGGGACATTCCCACTAAAATCCAGTCGACCATCGTCGCGCGCGGCTACCCGCGAGGGGCGGCCTGCTCCCCGCAGCTTGAATCCACCCGTGCGGTTATTTTAGGCCGGTTGAGAGGGTGCCATCAGAATGAGAATTTCGCGGAGAGCGCTACAAACGGTGCCGGGTCGTACGTGTCAGAGGCGAGCCTGTGGCCTCTTCGGTCATAGACCTTGAGCTTACCGCCGAGTACAGCGCCGCCGAGGAGGGCAAGGTCGACTGATTGCACAGGCATCCAGGAGAGGCTGAGCCAGCCCAGCACGCCGCTTTCTTCCCCCACACCCTCAGGAGCAACGCCACTGTCGTCAAGGCGGAACCGCAGAGAGCGGTAGGCGCCGCCAACGCTCGTCTCCCACTCTTTACTGAAGCGGTAGGAGAGTTCGAGACCGGCCGGTCCGGTGGGGCCCGGCCGCAACGGGTTGGTGAGACGCAACTGCTCGGTAATCTTCCAGTCGATGACGATCTGAGGAAAGAACTTCGTATCCTCAAGCCCGGTGAAGACGCCGAAGCCTGCGCCGATTCGAAAGTTCGGGGACACCGTGTATGATGCCGCGACCACCCCGCCGTATACGAAGGAGTCGTCCCAGTCGGCGCCCGTCTCCCGTGAAGCCCGGACAGACGGGGAAACAAAGAACGACCACTGATCATTCATGCGATAGACGACCGGCAGGCTCAGGCCGGTGCCCTGCACATCACCCCAGGGGTCGCGGCCGCCAAGGGAGGTCACCCCGGAAAATGAGTAATCGCGGTAATCATACTCTAGAGCGAGGCCCATGGAGAGGGCCTTGCTGAAGCCCCTCCTCGCCTCGAGCTTGAGTATGTATTGGGAGGCGCTGACGTCGCCCCCTTCGTCGAGGTTGGCCTTGAACTGGTAGATCGGGACAGCCGTGACGGAGAATGAGATATCCTTTTCCTGGGATGATGCTTGAGCAGCCTGAGCCTGCAGGTCTTTGGTCACCAGGGTAACCATCGAGAGTGCCACCAGAAACAGATAACCCAACCGACACGCCATCCGACGTGCCAGCGCATCCGTGATCCGGTTCATCCCTGTTATGGTCCTCACACATCCTCCTTGAAGTGCAACCTTTTTCCGGCGAGGGTGCATTCTACCATATCGGAGCGCTGACTCGCCAGCCTCGTGTGCTCTTTTCTTACAAGGGCATCGTCGTTGACAAGTCAGGCGCGCCCCCATACAATATAGCCGATGCTTGAAGAAGATCATCGTCCCTGGGGTTATTACCGGGTCCTTGAAGACGCCCCCAACCACAAGGTGAAGCGGATCGTGGTCCGCCCGGGGGAGCGCCTCTCTCTGCAGAAGCACCTTCGCAGGAGGGAGCACTGGTTCATCGTCGAAGGGGAAGCAGTGGTGACGCGCAATACCGAGGAAATTCACCTTTCTGCTGGCCAGCACGTGGACATACCGGAAGGGGCAGCGCACCGCATCAAAAACCCCGGCGACAGGGAGCTCGTCTTCGTCGAGGTGCAGACCGGTGACTACTTCGGCGAGGACGATATCGCACGGCTTGAAGATGACTACGGCCGGACCTAGCGATGGACTATATATGGTCTGGGCCCTAGTTTCTCGGGACCCTGGACCCAAGCCCCCGGACCCCGCCTCGGCTGTGTGGCTGGTTTGACTCAGCAGTGCGATTCTGGTAAGGTATTGACTACCCCCCGATGGAAAGACAATCAGGCTGGAAAAGAAAGGCAAGAGACGAAATTGAGCGGATTTTTGCGTTTTGTGAGGGCTACAAGCGCTTTCTTGACCTTGCCAAGACGGAACGCGAGGCCGTGCGATGTGTAGAAACCGCCTTGAAAGAGGCAGGTTTTTCTCCTGACCCGGCAAGCGGAAAGGTCTACCGGCTGAACAGGGGTAAAGAGGCAATCGCGTGGCGTCCCGGGACGCATCCGGCGAGTGAGGGCGTGAGGCTGATCATGGCCCACATCGACGCCCCCAGGCTTGACCTCAAGCAGAACCCGCTGTACGAGGACGTGGACCTGGCGCTTCTGCGGACGCACTACTACGGCGGCATCAAGAAGTACCACTGGGTGGCCATGCCGCTTGCCATTCACGGCGTCATCATCAAGGAAGATGGGACATGCGTGGAGGTCAGGATCGGCGAGGACGAGGCTGACCCGGTATTCGCCATAGACGATCTGTTGCCCCACCTGTCGAGGAAGCACCAGGACGAAAAGAAGGTGGCGGACGCAATAGAGGGGGAGAAACTGACGATCCTGTTTGGCAGCCTGCCCCTCCTGGGCGAAGAGCAGGCGCCCGTGAAAAAGCACGTGCTCAAGCTCTTAAAGGACGTCTACGGAGTGACGGAGGATGATTTTATAAGCGCCGAGATCGAGATCGTGCCTGCATTTAAGGCGCGGGATGTGGGCCTCGACCGGAGCATGATGGGCGCGTATGGCCAGGATGACCGGGCTTCGGCGTATCCGCTGCTCCGCGCGCTCTGCGATATGGAGGACCCAACTCACGGGGTACTGGCGATATTCGTGGACAAGGAGGAGATAGGCTCCGAGGGCAACACGAGCGCCAAGTCGCGCTTCGTCGAGATGTTCTTATATGATGTGCTCGGTGCGTCTGGGGCTGCCGCGACCGATGGCCGCATTCATGGCTTGGATGGCCTAGATGACCTGGTGCGTCGGGCGTTGTTTGCCTCGAAGGCGATAAGCGCCGACGTGAACGGGGCAGTCAACCCGAACTGGCAGGATGTGCATGAGAAACAGAACGCCTGTTATCTGGGCGGCGGGGTCTGTGTGACCAAGTTTACGGGTCACGGGGGGAAGGTGGGCGCCAACGATGCCCACGCCGAGTATGTCGCCGAGATACGACGTCTCTTTAACAAGGAAGGTATCATCTGGCAAACAGGAGAGCTGGGAAAAATTGACGAGGGGGGAGGTGGAACCGTCGCTAAGTATCTTGCCGAATACGGCATGGATATTATCGATGTAGGTGTGCCGCTCCTCGCCATGCATTCCCCGTTTGAAATCTCCAACAAGCTTGACATCTACGAGACCTACCGGGCGTTCAAGGCTTTTCTGGCATCGTAAGAAAATGGAGGCAGTAGAATCATGATTGAATATGAAACAGTAAAAATACCGGAGGTACTTCCGCTTCTTCCCGTCCGGGACATGGTGATGTACCCTTCGGTGACGCTTCCGCTCTTTCTCGGTCGGGAGATGTCGATCAACGCCGTTGAGAAGGCACTCTCTCAGGACCGCCTGATACTGGTTGCGGCCCAGAAAGATCTCACGGATGAAGATCCCCTGCCCACGAGGATCCACTCGGTGGGGGTCGTTTCCCAGATCATGCGCATGTTGCGGTTGCCTGACGGCAGAATCAAGATACTGGTTCAGGGCCTGAAGCGGGCGCGCATCGAGCGATATGAGCAGGAGAGGCCCACGTACCTCGTACGGGCGAGCGCCATAGAA
>JAGFXI010000052.1 GCA_017861095.1 Deltaproteobacteria bacterium
CCCGGCCCGTCTCCCTACACCCCGGTTTGCTCACCTTTCTCCGCCCTGGCACCAGGCAGGAGGTGAAGATGGGTCCTGCCGTGCCAGCGACACCACGCGCAGCTGACCGGCACGGTAGTTGCAGCCAGACGGGGAGGGCCGGGAGCGTCAACGCCCCATTCTAGAAAGGGTTTCCCCGGGTGTCAATCGGTTTCCCGGTGAGGGAAAACCTTTTGACAAGCAGGGGACCTTAGAGTAGTTTAATTTTTTAACTTGAGGCACGGGGGCAAGGATGCCTGAAGAACTGGTTCAATTTAGTCGGATGCGGCGGCTGCCGCCGTACGTCTTCGCCCAGGTGAACGCGCTGAAGATGGAACTCCGGCGCAAGGGCGAGGACATTATCGATTTGGGCATGGGCAATCCCGATCTGCCCACCCCGCAACACATTGTCGACAAACTGATCGAGGCCGCTCAGAAGCCACACAACTACCGCTACTCTGCATCTCGTGGAATCACCAAGCTTCGTGAGGCGATTGTCGGCTGGTACAATCGCCGCTACGATGTGGATCTCGACCCGGAAACCGAGACGGTGGTGACCATCGGGGCCAAGGAAGGTCTCTCGCACCTGGTGTTGACCTTGATCGGGCCGGGGGATGTGGTCTTCGCGCCGAACCCCACCTATCCGATCCACCCGTACTCAGTGATCATTGCCGGGGGTGATCTGCGGAGCATCCCGATCAGCAAGGAGCGGGATTTCTTCGATGATCTCCAGGCGGCCACCAAGCAGACCTGGCCTCATGCCAAGATGCTCATCATCTCGTACCCCCACAACCCAACCACCCAGGTGGTGGATGTGGACTTCTTCCAGAAGATTTGTGACTTCGCCCGGGAGAATCGGATCTTCGTGGTCCACGACCTTGCCTATGCGGATCTCGTCTTCGACATGGACTACGCTCCGAGCTTTCTGCAAGTGAAGGGGGCCAAAGAGGTCGGGGTCGAGTTCTTCTCCATGTCCAAGAGTTATTCCATGCCGGGTTGGCGAGTCGGCTTCTGCGTGGGTAATCCGGCCGTGGTCGCCGCCCTCACCCGGTTGAAGAGCTACCTTGATTACGGCATTTTCCAGCCCATCCAGATCGCGGCGATCATAGCCCTCAACTCGGATCAGTCCTGCGTGACGGAGATCAGAGAAATCTACCGGTCGCGGCGCGACGTGCTTGTGGACGGCCTCAACCGGGTCGGGTGGGAAATCGATAAGCCCAGAGGCACCATGTTCGTCTGGGCGAAGATCCCCGACAAGTTCCTGTCCATGGGTTCCCTGGAGTTCTCCAAGTTTCTTATCCGGGAGGCCAAGGTCGCCGTCTCTCCGGGCCGTGGTTTCGGTGAGTACGGGGACGAGTACGTGCGTTTCGCCCTGGTAGAGAATGAAGAGCGCACTCGCCAGGCGATTCGCGGCATCCGCCGGGCGCTTTTCTGAGAGAGGGCGGCTCCTCAATTCGGAGAGGATGATAAGGGCACCAGAGAGACGGGGGGTGCTCCGCTCTCTGGTGTTTTTCGTGGTGCACCGGCCGCTCCCCAACGGGGCGGGAGACGGTGATTCCGGGGGCGATCCCCGGCGGGGGCCTTTCCGCGCGCCCTCGCCCTGGGCCTATACGGTCAACCCCGACGTTGGATTCAGCAGCTTCAGCGGGAGAGACGAGGATGATGAAGGAAATTCAGGTAGGCTTGATAGGCCTGGGCACCGTGGGATCCGGTGTCGCCAAGGTGCTCTTCGACAACGCCGAGGTCCTCGCCCAACGCATGGGTGGAAAGCTTCGGCTCAAGAAAATCGTGGATCTTGATCTGGACCGCCCGCGGCCGGTGAAGCCGCCTCGTAAGATGCTCTCCACCCGCGTGGAGGACATTCTCGGGGATAAAGGGATCCAGATCGTGGTCGAACTCATCGGCGGGATGGAACCGGCGAGAACCTTTATACTCGCAGCCATCAGTCGGGGCAAGCACGTGGTCACTGCCAACAAGGCGCTGCTCGCGGTGCATGGGAGTGAACTCTTTCGGGCGGCCGCCGCGCACGGGGTCAATATCGCCTTCGAGGGTGCGGTGGGCGGCGGGATTCCTCTTATTCGGGCCTTGCGGGAAGGCCTGGTGGCGAACCGGATCGACCACGTGTATGGCATCCTAAATGGCACCGCCAACTACATTCTCACGCGGATGACCCGGGAGGGCACTACCTTCGCGGCCGCCCTGCAGGAGGCGCAGGCCCATGGCTTCGCCGAGGCCGACCCGCGCCTCGATGTGGAAGGGGTGGATGCGGCCCATAAGATTGCCATTCTGAGTGCCCTTGCCTACTGTTGCGAGGTTGATTTCGAGCAAGTCTATATCGAGGGGATAACCAACATCGACCCTGTCGATATTCAATTTGCGGCGGACTTCGGGTACAGGATCAAGTTGCTTGCCATCTCGCGCTGCGACGGCGACCGAATCGAGGTCCGGGTGCATCCCACCATGATCCACCGGGATCACATGCTCGCCAAGGTGGAAGGGGTCTATAACGCCATCCAAATCTCCGGGGATGCGGTGGGGGATATCATGCTCTACGGCCTCGGAGCCGGCATGATGCCCACGGGGAGCGCCGTTGCCAGCGATCTCGTGGACTTGGGGCGGAACCTCCTCGCCGGGGTCCGTGTCCGTATGCCTCCCCTCGCCTGCAGCGAAGAGGCAATCGTCCGGCGGCAGGTGAAACCCATGGACGAGCTGGTGCTCACCTACTACTTCCGCTTTTCCGCCGTCGATCGCCCTGGGGTACTCTCCAAGATCGCGGGGATTCTCGGGAACCATGACATCAGCATAGCCGCCGTGATCCAGAAGGGCCGGCAGGAGAAGGGCTCGGTGCCGGTGGTGATGATGACCCATGAGGCCCGGGAGCGAGATGTCAGGCTGGCTCTGGCCGAGATTGACAAGCTCCCGGTGGTCACCGCGCCGACCCGTCTCATTCGCGTCGAGGATGGCGAGCGGGCGGCGGAGGGAGTCTCGGAGTCGCTGAGCGCGTAGGGTGGGCACTGCCCACGACAGAGATTCCTGCCCTGTGGGAGCGGCTTCCAGCCGCGATTGGACGGTTGGCGGCAGGGAGGTCTGCTCCGCAAAGGCGTCACGCCAGGGCGTGATCGCGGCTTTGATCGTGGAGAGCGAGGCCCGGCCTCTGGGCGGGGTTCTGGCGGAAAGCTCCGGGAGCCTCCCTGTCAGCGAGGGAAGTAGAGGCTCCGGATGCGCTTTGCGCCGCAGACCACCCTGCCTGCTGCGGCAGCGGCCGCTTTTGCTCAGATGTAGAGTGGGCACTGCCCACCGGAAGACTACAGAAACGCGGAGGGGATGAGGAGGGGCAGTGACGGGCGGAGGACAGAAATACCTGATCATCGTCGGCGACGGAATGGGTGATGAGCCCCAGGAAAGACTGGGGGGTAGGACACCGCTCGAAGCGGCGCGGACGCCTTATATGGATCGGATCGCGGCTGACGGGGTCCTCGGGCTCACGGAAACCATCACCGCCGACCAGGAACCGGGAAGTGACGTGGCCAATATGGCCATTCTCGGCTACGACCCGGATCGCTTCCACACCGGCCGGGCTCCCCTCGAGGCGGCGAGCATGGGAGTCGAGCTCAGGCCGGAGGATGTGGCCTTCAGGTGCAACCTGGTCACCGTGAGGGACGACGACCAGGGTCGTGTCGTACTCGCCGACTACTCGGCCGGGCACATCACGAGTGAAGAGGGCCGGGCGCTCATCGAGACGATTCGACGGAGCCTTGAGAGCGATTCCTTGCGGTTCTATCCCGGGGTGAGCTACCGCCATCTTCTCGTCTGGAGGGGCGGGAAGGAAGCTCTCCGGATCACCCCACCCCACGACGTCACCGGTGAGCCGGTGGATCCCTACTGGCAGGTTTACGACCAGGCCCCGGAGCTGAAGGCATTGCTGGCCGCGGCCAGACCACTCCTTGCGGACCACGAGGTGAACCGCAACCGGGTGAGCCGGGGGAAGTCTCCCGCCAACGCCATCTGGCTATGGGGGCAGGGCCGGAAGCCCAGCATGCCGACGTTCAAAGAGCGCTTCGGACTCACCGGGGTCACGATTTCGGCGGTGGATCTCATCAGGGGCCTTGGGGTCTGCGCCGGGCTTGAGCCGGTGATCGTCCCGGGAGCCACAGGCTACCTCGACACCAACTACGCCGGCAAGGTGGCGGCGGCCTGCCGGGCGTTAGAGTATGAGGATCTTGCCTTTGTGCACGTGGAGGCGCCTGACGAGGCATCTCATGAGGGTAACTTGGACCTCAAGATCGAGGCCATCGAGGCCTTTGACACCCGTGTCGTGAACCCGCTTCTGGAGGCCTGCGCGACTCTGCCCCAGGCACGGGTGCTCCTTATCACCGATCACCTGACACCGATCCGCATCAAGACTCACGCCCGAGGACTCGTGCCCTTTGCGATCTTTGACTTTGCCCGTCGCCGGCAGAGGGAGCAGCGGGGATACTCGGAAAGGAGCGCCGCAGCGACCGGGCTGATCGTGAGACCGGGATACGAGCTCATGGAGAAATTTATCAGGGGAAGCCTTCAATAGGACTCGCCGGATCATGCAGGAACCTTTCATTGCCGAGCAGCGGGTTCTTTACGGCGATACCGATGCCATGGGTGTGGCCTACTACGCCAACTATCTAAAGTGGTTCGAGATCGGCCGTACCGAGCTGTTCCGGCGGGTGGGGAGCAGCTATCGGGAGCTCGAAGAGCGGGGCTGTTTTCTGCCGGTGCACGAAGCCTACTGTCGCTACCTCCAGTCGGCCCGCTATGACGATGTGATCCGGATCGAGACCAGGTTCTCTCTGGCCGGAAGAGCCAGGCTCCGCTTTGACTATCGGCTGTTGTTGAAGGGCACCGACGCACTGCTTGCCGAAGGATACACGGTACACGTCTGCACCGACGGGGACGGGCGACCCATCAAACCTCCCGTCTACCTGAGGGACCTCCTCGCCCCGCTGGCCTCGAAGGGCTAGCCCGGATTATGCACGGGAGGCTGTCGCGAGATCGTGGAGATAGTCGTGCCACTGCCGTGAGTTCGACGCAGGAGACGTCTTGTCTGTCCCGGCGCCGCGGGCGCTTCACCATGGAGCAAATCCTATGATCATTCTCCCGGCCGTCGACCTCAAAGAGGGGAAGTGTGTCCGCCTGGAGCGGGGGGTTATGGCCAGTGCGACCGTCTACTCGGAGGACCCTGCGGCCACCGCCAAGCGCTGGCAGGCTGAGGGTGCCGAGTGGCTGCACCTGGTGGATCTCGACGGTGCCATGGCCGGAGAGCCCCGGAACCGTGAGGCGGTCGCCCGGATCCTCGGGGCGGTCACCATCCCGGTGCAGGTGGGAGGCGGGGTGCGGACCGTGGAGGCTCTGGCGACCTATCTTGATTTGGGCGTGCAGCGGGTAGTGCTCGGTACTGCAGCCCTGAACGACCCAAGGTTCTTGGCTCAGGCCTGTGAGCGCTTCCCAGACCGCGTGGTTCTTGGCATCGATAGCCGCCACGGCCGTGTGGCCGTCGAGGGGTGGGACCGGACCTCGGAAGTCGGCCCGGTGGAGCTTGCGCGGAAGTTCGAGATGCTCGCTCTCGCGGCCATCGTTTATACGGACATCCAGCGGGACGGGATGGAGACCGGCCCCAACATCGAGGCGACCCAGCAGCTGGCCCGGGCGGTGAGGCTTCCGGTAATCGCCTCCGGCGGTGTGGGACGGCTTGAGGATATCGTAACCCTTCGGACCCTCGAGCCGGACGGCGTCATCGGCGTTATCGTGGGTCGGGCCCTCTACACCGGCAGCATGAGGCTCGCGGAGGCGATTGCCCTAGGGCGAAAGGGAAAAACCTAACCGAGAGTTGAGCGCTCCGTTCTTATACTCGGCCCGTCTTCGGAGAGAGCTTCCGGGAATTGGTGGCAGGTCCGAGCGGTGACGGTTAGCCCCGGACCCAGCCCCCGTGCTCTGGTGGTCGGGGCCCTGGTCGGTTCGATGAAGGTGGCAAGAGCGCCTCGCAAAATCCAATTTTTCATTGACAAATCTATGCTCACCGCTATTATAAAAATTTAACATAAGAGGCAGGACCAGCCAGGTTCCTGTGGATTCTTCCTGAGAGGGGGATGGATGGCTTGATGCCACTACGGTTTGCGTGTGGCAGGCATGATGGCCGTCGTCGCCCCACCCGGATGCAAAGGGGGTGGGACGATGCCGTGTGTTCGCGTTAAACCGAACGAATCTTTCGAGGGTGCACTCAAGCGCTTTAAGAAACAGTGCGAGAAAGAGGGGATTCTCTCCGAAGTCCGCAAGCGGGAACACTACGAGAAGCCGAGTGTTAAGCGGAAGAAGAAGGCCCTTGCGGCAAAGAAGCGGGCGATGAAGCGGATGCGCAAGCTGGCGGCCAAGCAATGAGTCTACAGGAAACCATTCACGCAGCTCTCAAAGGGGCCATGCGCTCCAAGGATGAGGCCGCGATTACCAGCCTGCGTCTTCTCTTAACCGCGATGAAGGTACGGGAGAAGGAGATCTGCCGATCACTCAGAGATGAAGAGATCCTGGCGGTCATCTCCAGCCAGATCAAGCTTCGACGAGAGGCGATCGAACAGTTTCGCAAGGGCGGGAGAGACGACCTGGTCCGGGCTGAGGAGAACGAGCTCCGGGTACTTCAGAGCTACCTTCCGGCCCAGCTCTCCGGTGAAGATCTCGCCAAGGTGATCGACGGGGTTATCGCGGAGGTAGGTGCCGTCAGCGCCAAGGACATGGGGAAGGTGATGAAGGCGGCCATGGCCAAATTGGCGGGACGGGCCGATGGTCGCACCGTCAATGCCCTGGTCAAGGCCAAGCTCGTTGGCTAGGGGGTATTCTCTCGGGAAGGGGGTTCATCTCTTCTTCTGAACCACGGGTTGCGATGCTCTTGGCTGTCCGTGGATGCTCAACCAAGCGGGTCCTGGGGAGTTCCCCTGGGACCGGTTTCTTGTCTGGCGAGCGGGTGAAACTTACGTTGCGTGCCTGCCCCGCCCTGCGGGGTTCAAGCGGATATCTCTCACCAGTGTCATCCTGTCACTACTCGTCTCTCTTCACGGCACGGCCTGTCCGGGAGGCAGGCTTGCGAGTGCCGCAAACCGCTCGGGAACGATGTTGGACCTTCGGCTCTTTCCCTAGGGGAGAGGCAGCGCTCGAGGTGTGTCCTCGGCATGGAGTGATATGGATCGCCAATCGCTGCGGGTCCTCGAGTATCCGCACATCCTGACCGTGCTTGAAGCCCTGGCGACGACTGAGCCCGGGCGGCAGGCGGTCAGAGAGCTTCGCCCGAGCGCGGAGCGGGAGCTCATTGCAGCCCAGCTTGGTCAGGTGACGGAACTCAAGGATTACCTGCAGAGCGGAAACTCCCTTCCTTTGGCCGGGATCGAGGCGGTTAGGGCCACACTGGACCGTGTAGGTCAGACCGGCCAGGTGATCGTGCCGGAGAACCTTCTCAAGGTGGCGAGTACCCTAGCGGCGACTCGACTGCTCCGGCGGCTTGCGGATCAGTTGCCCTCCCGCGCCTCAAGACTTGGCGAACTCCTGGCGCGGCTCCAACCCGTGCCCGAGCTGGAAATGAGGATCGGGCGGGCCATCGATGGGCGCGGGAAGATTCGCGACGACGCGAGCCCCACCCTCTCGCGGCTGCGGACGGAGATCACGAGGCTGCGGGAGCACCTCCACACCGAGCTCACCGGGATCCTCGAACGACAGGCCGCCCAGAAGACCCTCCAGGAAAAACTTATCACGATCCGAAACGGTCGCCTGGTAATCCCGGTGCGAAGCGGCGCCCGCGGCGCCGTCGAGGGGATCGTCCACGACACCTCCCAGAGCGGTGCAACCTCCTTTGTCGAACCCCTGGCGGTGGTACCCCTCAACAATCAGCTGAGCCGGACCCGGAGTCTCGAGCAGGAAGAGGAGGCGCGCATTCTCCGAGAGCTCACCGAGGCGGTGATGGACGCCGGGGAAGCGCTCCGTACCAACGAGCGCTGGCTCGGGGAGATCGACCGCCTCTACGCCAAGGTGAGGCTGAGCTTGCTCCTTGGTGCTCGAGAGCCCGTGCTGAACAACGGGGAGAGAATTCGACTCCTCCAGGCGGTTCATCCAATTCTCGCCCTTCAGCGTCTGGCGCGGGAAGGGGATGCTGTGCCGGCTTCGCTCGCCGAGCTTCTGTGGGGTGAGGGCGGGGCCGCCGCCAGGACCGCGCCGCGGGCTGTGGTCCCCATCGACATCCATCTATCTCGGGAGCAGAACACCCTTATCATCAGTGGCGCCAACGCCGGCGGGAAAACTGTATCCCTGAAAACTCTGGGCCTTCTGGGTGCCATGGTGCAGACGGGGCTCCACATTCCCGTTGCCGAAGGTAGTGAGTGGCCTGTTCTCACTGGGATTTTTGCGGAGATTGGCGATGAGCAGGATCTTCGGGCCCATCTCAGCACCTTTTCGGCGCGGATTCAGCGATTGGCTGCCATTTTGGGTCTCGCTGACCATCGTTCCCTGGTCCTTCTCGACGAGCTTGGCACCGGCACCGATCCTGCGGAAGGAGCAGCGCTGGGGCTTGCGGTTCTGGACGGGCTCAGGAGCCAAAGCGCTCTCGTGGCCGTGACCACTCATTACCACTTGATCAAGGCCTACGGGATGGTGGAGGAGGGGGTGGTGAACGCGGCAGTCGAATTCGACGAGCGGAGCGGTCGTCCAACCTATTGCCTCCGGTACGGGCACCCCGGTACAAGCAACGCCCTCAAGATTGCCGCGGATCTTGCGATGCCGCTGGAGGTGATCCAGGCAACCGGGCGCTACCTCAACCGGGACGAGCAGAGAACCAATGAGCTGATCGAAAAGTTGGAAGAGGCGCGCCGCGGCGCCGAGAGGGGGGCTGCGGAGCTAATGCGCCAGCAACAGGAACTGGAAGCCGCACGGGTAGAGTTGGCGCAGGAGCGGGGGGAGCTCGTACGCTCCAGGGCGCAGATTCTTGGTGAGGCGAGAGAGCAGGCGGAGCGCCTCATTGCCGAGGCGGAGAGGGAGCTGAAGGAGGCCGTCATCCGTTTTCAGGAGCAGGGATCATCAGGGGCGGCAACGGCCCGCAGGAGGGTGCAGAAGATCAAGGCAACCCTCAAGACGGCCCTGGAGCCCGCGGCGACGCGGCGGGATCCTGCTCTCACGAGGAGTGCGGAAGGGCGGCTGGTCAAGATCCGAGGCGCGGGCGGAACCGGGATGCTTCTAGAAGTCAAGGATGAGGGCAGGCGGGCTGCGATACAGCTGGGGCCTAAACGGGTGGAGGTCGACGCAAGCGCCCTCGAACTCCTTCCGGCTCACCAGGAGCAGGGGGGAAGCGGCACGGGCGGGAACGGCGTCCGGGTGCTGCGGGACGATACGGAAGTATGGCAGGATCGGCTCACCCTGGTAGGTCTCCGGGTGGAAGAGGCCCTGCCGCTTCTCGACAAGGCCATAGATCAGGCGATTCTTCAGGGCCGGGCCGAGATTGAGGTAGTCCATGGTCACGGCACCGGGCGGCTCCGCAAGGCGGTGCACGAGTTCCTCCTCAACCATGGAGGGGTCAAGGGGTTCCACCACGAGGTCCAGAATCGGGGTGGGTCGGGCGTGACGGTGGTGGAGTTGAAGTAGCAGGCTTGGCCGCGTGCCGGAGGCTGGAGGTCGGAGGCGGCTACTTCTGTGTGTCGTACAACGTATGAGTTTCCTCCGTCGCTTAGCGCCTATGGCGTAACGTCTACTCCCACATGGGGTCCGACGTGGGTCGACTCACCCGGGAGGCGATCGAAGAGATCAGAACCGCCGCCAACATCGTCGATGTGGTGGGCGTTCACGTGTCGCTTCGCAAGCGCGGGAAGACCTATGTC
>JAGFXI010000299.1 GCA_017861095.1 Deltaproteobacteria bacterium
GGCGTCCTGGATGCACGCCTCCAGGTCTCCGAAGGTCCACTCACTCACGTCAATGCTGGAGACCAGTTCCCCCGCCTCAAAAACCTCTGCCACGATACGTTCTCTGCGGTCCGCCATACCTTACGTCCCGCAGAAGAAAGAAATCCCGGGATCTGCCTGGCCACAAGAACTACCCCCGCCACACGGTTTGGAGAAGTCTCGGGAAGATTCTGACCCCACAAAGTTCTAGCCTTCATGTCGGTGGGCCTCCCCGTTCAATTCTCCACGGCCAGCATCACCGGACAGGCCCGTGAGCTGACCCGCATTAAAGGTCTATGGCAAGTCGGGCAGGGAACTGACCTTTGCTGAGAGTTACGTTTGTATGGGCCCAAGATCTGCGACGACTTGAGAGAACACCACAACATCTGGTAAAATAGAAATAGTAGAAAGACGTCTCCTTTCGCAGGAGGTTCGTACCTGCTTTGGTAGATTGGAGGTTGAGGAGACGTGAGTGGTCGTCACCCTCAGCCATCAAGGGCAAGGGGTCTATCGAGAGCGTCAGAGTCTCACCGCTTTCTGAGGGAGGGGAACAGGAATCGCTCCACTCGGGAGCGAGTTGGCGCTTCTTGGCTAAGTGGCGATTGGCTTTTTTCATCTCTAAGGCAGCGGAAGAGCATGGTCTTTCCTGGCCTTGGGGGAAGGCCGCGTGACCGGCGGCACACGATCAACCAGTGGTAGCTTATGAAAGCTAAGTCGGTGCTGACAACGACCCTGCTTCCAACAGAGGGCACGCCCATACGGCCGGCCTTCGGGTGGAGACGGCCGGTGGCTCGCTGGCTCTTGGGTGCGGCTCTGGCGGCGGCCGTTGGCGTAGCCCTCGGGTACGAGATCAGGACATCAGGGCTGGAGGCCCGGCTGCTCCCGCGGTACACCGCGAAGCTCTCCTACGAGCTTGCCTCCGGCCCGAGCGACAGCATCGTATTTCCCCAAGCCGGTCCCTTCGACCACCGCCGCGGCTATTCCCGGCTCGCGGAGTTCCAGTCCCGTTTGGAAGGATACGGCTTCCAGGTCGACCGACAGACGCGGCTCTCCCCGGGGCTGGCCCGCCTGATCTCGTGGGGGGTCAACCCGCCCTACCGCGAAGCCCCGGTCGCCGGTCTCGTCATTCGCGGCAAGGGAGGCGTGCCCATCTTCGAAGCGGTGCCGAACGAGCGCCAGTTCAAGTCCTTCGAAGACATTCCGCCGATCCTTGTCGCCAGTCTGCTCTTCATCGAGAACCGCGAGCTGCTCAACCCCGTCGATCCGCGGGCGAACCCGGCCATCGAATGGGACCGGTTGGTCAAAGCCGGGTTGCTCTATCTCAGCAACAAGCTTGGCCTGCCCGTCTCTCTCCAGGGTGGGAGCACACTGGCCGTCCAGCTCGAGAAGTACCGCCACTCGCCAGCCGGCCGGACGAACTCGATAGGCGATAAACTACGGCAAATCGCATCCGCCAGCCTGAAAGCCTATCGAGATGGCGCCGACACTCGTCCTTCCCGGCGCGACATAGTGCTCGACTACTTCAACACTGCACCCCTGGCCGGCGTGTCCGGTTATGGTGAGATCAACGGGCTCGGCGAGGGATTGCACGTCTGGTTCGGAATGGACTTGGCCGAGGTGAAAAAGGACCTTGCCGATGGGGCCGCGACGCCCCAGAAGGCGCGGGCTTACAAGCATGCCCTCGCACTGCTCGTCGCGCTGCATGCCCCGACGACGTACCTGGCCAAGTCGCGGGACGCCCTGGAAGAGAAAGTGAACCAGTATATCAGGTTCCTGGCCCATGGCGGGGTGATTGATCGGGATCTGGCTGAGGGGGCGGTGGCCACACCGCTCACCTTCCTACCGCGCGCGCCCGTCATTTCCCTACCGCCCTTTGCCGAGGAGAAGGCCCCCAACGCGATCCGCATCGCCCTGATGAGCATGCTCGGTCTCTCCAGCTTCTACGAGCTCGACCGGCTGGACCTGGAGGTGGATAGCCCGATCGACCCGACGCTGCAGCACGAAGTCGAGCGCTTCTTTCGCAGCTTGGCTGATCCGAACTTCGTAAAGGCGAAGGGGCTCGACCAAGAGCGCCTGCTAATCGCTGCTGATCCAACGAAGGTGATCTACAGCCTCATGCTCTTCGAGAGCACTCCGGGAGGGAATCTGCTGCGGGTCCTCGCCGATAACCTAGACCGGCCGCTCGCCGTCAACGACGGAGTCAAGCTGGACTTGGGCAGCACGGCCAAGCTGCGCACCCTGGCGCACTACCTTGAAGTCGCCGTCCTTCTCTACGACGAACTCTCGCCCCTCGACACCGCGGAGCTGGCCCGCCAAGAGACTGCCCACCGAGACCCCATCACGCATTGGGCCATCGACACCCTGCGCAAAGAGAATGGCGTGGACCTAAACGGGTTTCTCGATCGCGCCCTCCAGCGGAAGTACTCCGCAAGCCCCTACGAGGCTTTCTTCACCGGCGGCGGCCTACACAGGTTCGAGAACTTCGACAAGGAAGACAACGGACGGATCCTCACCGTCCGCCAGGCGTTCAGCTCCTCGACGAACCTCGTCTTCATCCGTCTCATGCGCGACCTCGTCCGCTACCACCGCGAGCGACTCGGCTACGACGCCGACGAGGTGCTGAACGACCCGCGCAACCCGGTCCGCCTGCGGCTGCTGGAGGAGGCAGCCGACGAGGAAGCCCGCACTCTGCTGCACAGGGCCTACGAGCGCTACCGGGGCGAGTCTCGCGACCGCATCATCGCCCGCCTCCTAGGCAGCCGGGCCGACTCGGCGCGCCACCAGGCGATGCTGTTCTTCGCGTGGACCCCTGGCGCGGGCGAAACGGAGCTCGCCGGCTGGCTGCGCGATCGGGTGCGCAAGCCGATCTCACCGGAAGAGGTGCGGCGCTTGGCCAAAGCCTACGGTGGCTCCCACCTTACTCTGTCGGACTACGGCTACCTCCTCTCTCTCCATCCGTTGGAGGTCTGGTGTGCCGGGCAGCTCGCCCGCGAGCCCGACGCGGGTTGGAACGAGCTGCTCGAGCGCAGCACCGCGGCGCGCCGTCTGGTGTCGGGATGGCTCTTCAAAACGGGAAACCGCGCCGCCCAAGACACGCGCTTGCGAATTCAGATCGAGAGGGAAGCCTTCGCTCGCATGACTCCGTACTGGCAGCGTCTCGGCTTTCCCTTCGAGCGGTTAGTCCCGACGCTTGCCACCTCGATCGGCAACTCGTCCGACCGTCCGGCGGCCTTGGCGGAGCTCATGGGAATCATTCTGAACGACGGGGTCAAGAAGCCGACCCTGCGCATCACGCAACTGCACTGGGGCCGCGATACCCCTTACGAAACGATCATGACGCCGACGCCGGTTCAGGGTGAACGAGTCATGGCTCCAGCTCTGGCTCGGGCCCTCCGCGCCGGGCTCGCCGACGTGGTCGAGCACGGAACTGCCCGGCGGTTGGCCGGCTCTTTCTTGAAACCGGATGGGACTCCCGTGATCGCCGGCGGCAAGACAGGCTCGGGAGACAACCGCTTCAAGACATTCAATCGCTACGGCGGATTGACGTCGTCGCGCGCTGTGAACCGCACCGCCACGTTCGTCTTCTACCTCGGTGATCGCTACTTCGGCGTGATCACGTCCTTCGTGCCGGGAGAGGAGGCGGGAGGATACAGGTTCATCAGCGCGCTCCCC
>JAGFXI010000300.1 GCA_017861095.1 Deltaproteobacteria bacterium
AGCGGGTTTGCCCTGTGGGGAAGAGGCGCCTAGTGGATCGGTGAGCCCGTCTCGGGCCCTTCGGTGAACACGGTGCAGGTGATGAGTACAGAAGCTTCCCTTGTTGTCCTATTTGCCGACGTGAGTGGCAGCACCCAGCTCTACGAGACCCTCGGCGACCACACCGCCCAGGGCTTGGTCGCAACCTGCCTTACTGCGCTCGACACGGTCGCCAACCACCATGGGGGAACGGTGATCAAGACGATCGGCGATGAGATCATGTGCACCTTCCCGGATGCCGCCTTGGCGCTCGAAGCAGCTCAGGCCATGCAGCGCGCCATCGAGCACCTGCCCGACGTTTCGAAGCTCAGCTTGGCACCCCTCAGTATTCGGATCGGCTTCCATCTCGGCACCGTAGTCCACCGGGAAGGTGATATCTTCGGCGATGCGGTAAACGTGGCAGCCCGAATGGTGGCGTTGGCGAAACCCAGACAAATCCTCACCACCGAGCCAACGGTGAGTACCTTGCTTGAGGACCTTCGCCCCCTGGTGCGGTGTATCGACCGCACTGCCGTAAAAGGCAAATCGGGGGAATTCGACATCTACGAGATAATCTGGGATACCATGGAAATGACCTTCATGGCGACCAGACCTGTCGCTTCTCATCTCCGGCAGGCCCGCCTCAGGCTCTGGTGCGCGGGGACGGTCATCGAGATCGATCAGAGACGACCCTTTGCCTCCCTCGGACGGCATTCCGACAACGAGATTGTCGTGCCCGAGGCCTTCGCCTCCCGCCTCCACTGTCGTGTCGAGTATCGCCGGGGCAAGTTCCTCCTTGTGGACCAGAGCACCAACGGCACGTATGTGGCCGTCCGCGGCAAGGAGAGCGTCTTTCTCCATCGCGAGGAGATGGTTCTCGAGGGGAGCGGGGTGATCGGCCTCGGCCGCGAGGTCGAACCGGACGGAGAAGGGGCGATCCACTTTATCTGCGAGCCATGAGAAAGCCTTCTGGGGCTAACGGCGGGAACTACTGTGCACGCTGGGAAAGGGCTGGATAAGAACGGCCTCCTCCGGTTCTTGAACAGGCTCGCAGAACTCCTCGAGCCGCTGCCGCATGATCTCCAGACCGGTAAACGGAAAGGCGCGGACGGCGCGTTGATAAGGTTCGGGATGAGCGAGGAGCGAGAGCACCTTTCCCCGCAGGGTTTCGACCCCGAGCTCCGGCCAGGTCAAATAGTCCACGAGGCCGTGCTGGTGAAGCACCTGAGCCCGGATAAGCTGTTCCCGGCGTGGCTGCTCGCGCGGCACGATGAGGCACACCTTGCCTAGGCTCAAGATCTCGCTCACCGTGTTGTACCCCCCCATGCTCACCACCAGGTCGGCCGCGCCCATGATCCGCTCCATGTGACGGTGAAACCGGTAGAAGCGTACTTGGAGCCGCCTAGCCCGAGCCGCGATCTCCTTTCGCTGTCGCTTCGGCAGGAAGGGGCCTCCGACTACGATCGTCCGGAAAGGCCGCCTGTCGTCGCCATTCTCGAGCATCGCGAGGAAGGTATCGAGAAGGCCGTAGCCGTCGCCGCCACCGCCGGTTGTGACGAGGACCAGCTTGTCGTCATCGTTTAGACCATGATCCCGCCTCACCTCTCGAACCTGGACCGGCTTCGGCATGGCCCGGGGAATGTAGCCGGTGAACACCATCTTGCGGCTTATCGGCTCCGGGATGCCGTACTCGCGAATCGGGTCGTAGAGGTCCCGGTTGCCGTACACCCAGATCTCCGAGTAATACTGATCCAGGACCTCGTAAACGCCCTTCTCCTCCCAGTCTTCCCGGGTGCTCTCCCCGTCGTCCATGATGTCCCTGAGCCCGAGCACCGCCTTGGCCTGGGGACGACACCGTCTCAGCCACTGAAGGGTCGGCACGATCTCCCGCTTGAGACCGAGGGGCGCCTTGTCGACGATAAAGAGATCAGGTTGGAAGGTTCTGGCGGTGCTGGTGATGATCGCCTGCCTGATGTTCAAGGCCTGCTTGGCGTCGATCTTGATGGAAAGGGGCAGGTACTCCTCGTTGGTGACTTTTATCATCCCGGGCACCCGGACAAAATCAACCCGTGACGGGAAATCAAAACGCCCGACAATGGGCGATCCACTCAGGATAAGGATATTGGTGCTCTGCCCCCGGATCTGGGAGGCGATTGCAAGAGTCCGGCGTATGTGCCCGAGACCGTAAGTGTCGTGGGAGTACATGAGAATGTTAAAGGTGGGCTTTCGCGCCATACATGGCCTTAACCTTCCCACCCTCCAGGCCTTACAACGAGCGAGGGATGCGCATAAGGAAGCTCTTAAAATAAAAATGACTCTACCGGATAGGAAAGAAAAGGTCAAGGGCGAGTCCCCTTGACCTGGAGCCGCTCTCCCCTATAATGGCGGGAATAGAGCTTTCTTGATTGCTGAACCCTACATCGCTCTTGCGGCGAAGGTCGAGGCGGCGGAACCGGTTCTTCGATGGCAGCGGTGCAACTCGGGATCGATAGTCTTCTTTCCAGCGACCCTTCCTGGCTTCGGACGGCGCGGGTCGGACTCCTCGCCAATCAGGCCTCGGTCGACAGCACCATCCGCCATACCCGTGATCGCCTGCTCCAAGCCGGCGTGAGGCTCAGCGCCCTCTTTGCTCCCCAGCACGGGTACTTCGGCGAGCTCCAGGCAAACATGATCGAATCCGACGATGCTGTGGATGGGGAGCTCGGGATTCCCATCTTCAGTCTTTACGGGAAAACGCGGCGGCCCACCCCTGAAATGCTCACCCACATAGACGTCCTCGTGATCGACCTCCAGGATGTGGGGACCCGGGTCTATACCTTCGGCACGACCCTCGCGCTCTGTCTGGAGGCGGCCCAGGTTGCCGGTACCAGGTTGGCGGTCCTGGATCGGCCAAATCCCATCGGCGGCCACCGCATCGAGGGAAACCTCCTGGACTTGGACCGTCGTTCTTTCGTGGGTCACTTTCCCATCCCGATGCGCCACGGTCTTACCATGGCGGAGATGGCGCGGCTCTATAACGACGCCTTCGGAATCGGCGCTGCCCTCGAGGTCTGGCCCCTCAAGGGCTGGCACCGGTCGATGATGTATCGCGACACCGGTCTCCATTGGGTTCCCCCCTCCCCTAACCTGCCGAAACCGGAATCCACCCTGGTCTATCCAGGCCAGGTGATTCTTGAAGGGACCAACCTCTCGGAAGGGCGAGGAACGACCACTCCTTTCGAGCTCTGGGGAGCTCCCTATCTCAAGGTGAAACGAATAGTCGATCACCTTACCGGAGCCGGGTTTGAGGGCCTTGCCTTGCGGCCCGCCCATTTTCAGCCCACCTTCGACAAGTGGGCGGGAAGGGGCTGTAACGGGTTTCAAATTCACCTCACCGACCTCGATAGGTATCGGCCCTATGCCACCTCTCTCGCACTGGTCCAGACGGTTATCGCCACCCATCGCGAAGACTTTTCCTGGACCGCCCCGCCTTACGAATACGAATTCCGCCACCTTCCCATCGAGATCATCCTCGGAAGGGCCGACCTCCACCAGCACCTCGAGAGGGGGGTCCCGGTCGCAGACCTGGAACGGAGTTGGGAGCCCGAGATCGATGAGTACCGAAAGCTGAGAGCACCCTACCTCCTCTATCCCTAAGCGTAGAGTGCACAGGTTTTGCAGAAAAGCGC
>JAGFXI010000301.1 GCA_017861095.1 Deltaproteobacteria bacterium
ACATCCCTGCATCGGGGATGTTCGCGGCCTCGGGCTCTTCGTGGGTCTCGAGCTCGTGAAGAACCGGAAGACCAAGGAGCCCATGGTGCCGGTGGGCGGAAAGGTCCGCCCCGGCATGAACCCCAAGCTCGAGGTGGCACGGAAACTGGCGGAGCTCGGCATGATGGCCATGGCCGCGAATCCGGGCAGCGTGGTCGCCATGGCGCCGCCGCTCATTATTACCAAGGCTGAGATCGACGAGGGTATCGCCATCATGGACAAGGCCCTCGAGGTGGCGGATGTCCACGTGGAAAAGTAACGGTACAGCTTTACGGCTTGAACCTTTTTTGCGAGCCCGCATTATGCACGAGACGCCGTCGTGAGATCGTGGAGACGGTCGTGCCACCGGGCAACCATCCCGCGACACCGCGGGACTTGGACCTGAGGCGTACTTGTTCAGTACGTCGCAAGGTCCGAGATCCGAGGACGCCCGGGAGGACGGCCAGATCCGCGGTCGCAGCAGGTGACTCGTGCATAATGCGGGCTAGAGGGAGGACTCCAATGGCCAAGGTCAAGATGACGGCAAGTGAGGCTCTGGTAGAGACCCTGGCGGCCGAGGGGGTGAAGCACGTATTCGGCATCGTCGGCTCGGCCTTCATGGATGCCCTGGACATTTTTCCCGACGCCGGGATCAGGTTTATTTCCGTCGCTCACGAGCAGGCGGCCTGCCACGCGGCGGACGGCCTGGCCCGGGTGACCGGAAAGCCCCAAGTGTGTATCGCCCAGAACGGCCCCGGTGCCGCCAACTTCGTGTCCGCACTCACCGCCGCCTTCTGGGCCCATTCGCCGGTGGTGGCCATCACTCCGGAGACGGGGTCCATGGGGATCGGCACGGGGGGCTTCCAGGAGCTGGATCAGATGGACATCTTCCGGAGGCAGACGGTGTATCAGGTCCGGGTCAACCGGCCGGAGCGGATGGCAGAGCTCACCCGCCGCTGCTTCTACATGGCGAAGACCCTGAACGGCCCCGTCCAGCTGAACCTTCCCCGGGACTACTTCTACGGGATCTGCGAGGATGAGATCTACCCCACCCTCACCATCACCCGAGGCTGTGGACCGAAGAAGGCCCTGGAGGAGGCGGCGGATCTCCTCGCCAAGGCCAAGTATCCGGTGATCCTGGCCGGCGGCGGCATCTCCCAGGCGGACGCCCTCGAGGAGGCCACGGCCCTGGCGGAATACCTGACGGCGCCGGTGGTCAACAGCTACCTCCACAACGACACCTTCCCGGCTAAGCATCCGCTGGCAACGGGGCCCATCGGCTACTGTGGCTCCAAGGCGGCCATGCGCACCATCGCCAAGGCGGATGTCGTGCTCGCCCTCGGCTGCCGCCTCGGCCCCTTCGGCACCCTCCCACAGTACGACATCGACTACTGGCCCAAGGGGGCGAAGATCATCCAGGTGGACATAGACCCCACGGTCCTCGGGCTCAGCCGGAAGGTGGATGTGGCGAGTCTCGCGGACTGCAAGGAGTTCGCCAAGGAGGTCCTGGATCTGATCAGGGGGCAGAAGCCGGGCCTGAAGCCGAACAAGAAGCGCCTGGAGGACGTGGAGAAGGAGAAAAAGGTCTGGGCCGCGGAGTTGGAGAAGTGGTCCACCTCCACCTCCAAGCTCATGCATCCCCGTCGCTTCCTCCGCGAGCTCTCTCTGGCCATGCCTGAGGGCTCCATCGTCGCCACCGACATCGGCAACAACTCCTCCATGGCCAACGCCTACTTCAAGTTCGCCGGCGTCCGCCAGCACCTGGCGGCCCTCACCTGGGGGAACTGCGGCTTCGCTCAGGGGGCAGCCCTGGGAGCCAAGGTCGGTCGTTCCGACAAGCCGGTCTTTTCCTTCCAGGGCGACGGTGCCTGGGGGATCAGCGGTCTCGCCGAGGTGATGACGGCGGTCAGGGAAAAGCTCCCGGTGATCGCCATCGTCGCCCACAACTTTGAGTGGGGGGCGGAGAAGAAGAACCAGATCGACTACTACGACGATCGGTTCATCGGCACCAATCTTAGGGAGAACCCGAGCTTTGCCAAGCTGGCGGAAGACATGGGCGCCAAGGGCTACCGGATCGAGGATTACCGGCAGGTGCAGGAAGCGGTCCGGGATGCGGTGGCCTCCGGCAAGCCCTGCGTGATCGAAGGGATCATCGAGGGCGGTGAGAAGGTGCTGGCCGAGCCCTTCAGGCGTGACGCGCTCAAGAAGGCCTACCGGCTCCTGCCCAAGTACCGACACCTGAACGTGGCTTAGCAAGGCATGCGAGCGAGCAGAGGCAGAGAGGTCTGCCCCGCCGGCGGGCAAGTCCACAAAGGCGTCACGCCAGGGCGTGATCGCGGCATCGATAGTGGAGAAGGAGGTCGGGCCTTTCGGGCGGGGCTGTGGTGGAAAGCCTGGGAGTCACTCCTGTCATCCAAGGAAGGTAGATGCTCCGGATGCGCTTTGCGACGCAGACCATCCCTGCCTCCGGCGCCGGCCGGGTTTGTGTGGGAGCGGCATGTCACTCGACAGACTCCCCGCGGCATGGGTTGCCCGGCTACCGGGGCCGGAGATTGTTGCTCGGCCTCAGGCTTTCTGTTACCCTGCTGGGCGACGGAGCGACGTCGATTCCTTGGCGGCACCCGCATTGCGGTGATCAAAACCTAGCGCAAGGGGTTTAGTGTGGGCGACAACTCCGGAAGGAGAGCAAAAATCGTCGTCGACGGTCTCACCAAACGCTTTGGTGAGCTCCTCGTCCTTGACGACATTTCCTTCGACGTCGGGGATGGCGAGTTTCTGGCCATCGTTGGCCCCACGGGATGCGGCAAGACGACCTTCCTCAACTGCCTTTCAAAGCTCATACCCACGAGCGAGGGCAATATCTTCATCGAGGGGGAGGTTGCCGACCCCAAGAAGCACAACATCTCCTTCGTGTTTCAGGAGCCGACCTGCATGCCGTGGCGGACGGTCCGGGAGAACGTGGCCTACGGCATGGAAGTCAAGCACTTCGCCAAGAAGAAACTGAACGAGAGGGTGGACTACATGCTTGATCTGGTGGGGCTGAGGAGCACCGAAAACCTCTATCCCAACCAGGTGTCGGCGAGCATGATCCAGCGGATTACGGTGGCCAGGGCGTTTGCCGTCGACCCGGACCTCCTCCTCATGGACGAGCCTTACGGCCAGCTTGACGTCAAGCTTCGTTTCTACCTGGAAGATGAGCTGATCAGGTTGTGGCAGACCTTGAAGAGCACGGTAATCTTCGTGACCCACAACATCGAAGAGGCGGTCTACGTGGCGGAGCGCATCTTGGTCCTCAGTAACAAGCCCACCAAGATCAAGGCCGAGGTGAAGGTGGAACTCCCGCGCCCGCGGAGCTTCTTGGATCCCAGCTTCGTGGAAATTCGGAAGCATGTCACCGAGCTCATAAGATGGTGGTAGATGCAAGGTACCGGTAACGAGAGAGGAGGTGTTGGGAGGACGCACTGAGGCGAGGTGTTGTCGAGGGGCGAGCAGCAGCGGGCTCGCCGGTAAAGGCGGAACCATTTTGAGGCGAAAAAGGAGGAGTGTATGAAGCGAATGACTCTGTTGTTGGTGGTACTGGTGGCTGCTCTCCTTACGCTCGTGGGCTCCGGCCCTGCGGCCGCCCAACAGAAACCGTTCGTGCTGAACATGGCCTGGCAGCC
>JAGFXI010000302.1 GCA_017861095.1 Deltaproteobacteria bacterium
TCCCCCTCACCCTTACCCCCCAATGGGAGAGAGGGAGCTAAGAAAAGCAGCTGTCGGACCTTCTGCGAGGGGGCATCTTTCGCGCGATGGCCTAAGTGAACAACATTGGGGCTAGTCTGGGTCGGCCCAAGGATGAGGATGCACTCCTGCCTCGGATTGAGAAAAGAAACACTTGGCCCAAGCCGGCGGGAATTCCCTTGCCAAGCTTCAAAAGGCTGTGGCAAAAGAGATGTGGGCGGCGACACCAAGCTCCTCGTCCTCCACTTCCCGTTGAGACGCGAGCGTCTCAGGCGTAACGTTTCCCGCGTGCTAGATCCCTTCGCGGTCACAAGACTTTGTCGCTCTCCAAACCTTGCACCCGTGCACAGGTAGGCTACACCACGATGAAGGGCATGAGAGTACTTATTGTCGACGACGAGGAAGACTTCCGCACGACCCTGGCTGGACGTCTTCAGCTCCGTGACCTCAAACCTGATACGGCGGAGGACGGGAAGAGGGCCTTGGAGTTTCTAAGACAACAAGTGGAGCCAGATGTCATGGTGCTCGATCTCCGGTTGCCTCGGTTGGACGGCCTCGAGGTCCTGCGCCAGACAAAGAAGGCATACCCCTATATCGAGGTGATCATCCTCACTGGCCACGGGACGAAAGCGGCCGAGGCAGAGGCCCGCCAGCTCGGAGCCTTCGACTACCTCCATAAGCCTGTATCCATCGATCTACTTGCGGAAAAGATAAAGAGCGCGTACCGGCGGAAGCTGGAGAGAACCACGGCACTCGCAGCCCTCACCGAGTAACGGAGACTGGGTACGCTGGTGAAAGGTGGACTGTTTTAGAGAGGTATTGTCATCACAATCGGGCGTCTATGAAACGAGCTCATCTTTGATCGTGGCGGTCATGGGGTCTTTTCGACCGCGGCTCGCCAACTTGTTCACAGCAGCGGGCGAACCCCCTCCTACGCGAGCGCCCGTGAACCTGGCTCGGCGCTCGATCCCGCGAATAATCACATGGTGCAAAGCCCCCGGCGTCTCTATCCGCGATTTCCTCGCCGTACCTTAGACCACTCTATATCAGTTCATATGTCAATCTTTCACGAGCCTCTCTATCCCCGTCTCCATGCACCTTATGTTCGTCTTTCAACCGCCCTCATGTGCCGGGCGAAAAGGGCGGGATTCCAGCCTTTCATCATCCGCCTGACCTCGGCAAGGTCCACATGCTTGATGAACCTCAACATGGAGGCGTTATCCGAAAGGACCATGGCGTGGTAGAAGAGTCTCGCCACAAGGGCCTCGTCAGCCCCCCGGCGATACTCCTTCTGTAGGCCAAGGTAACGCTGAAGCCACTGCCTCACCTCGTCCATGTTCCTCAGCACCCGCCGTTCGAAGATACCGCTGAGCTGCGCCCTGACCGGCAGCCACTCGATGGCTGGGGGCTCTCCGTCATCGTCCTCCCCAGCCTCGGAGAGCATCTCCCGGAGCCCCGGATCGTGGAGCCGCTTCACATCCACCGCTTTGGGCTCCAGGACAAAAGCCTCCCGGTAGCAGATCCTCGCCGTGCGGAGATCGCCGCGCGCAGCGTAGGCATCGCCCAGGTATCCGTAGGCCCTGGCGTCTTCAGGCTCGGAGGCAATGAATGCCTGGAGCAGTGCGATGGCAGGGTCTGGTCTTCCCGCAAGCAGGGGGATGAGGCCGAAGGGCGTCCCGTCCGGGAGTCTCGGAGTCTGCTTCGGGCTGGTAGCCAGCCAGTCCGTAAGCCTCCCGAAGTACCTGACCTGAAATTGTCGCTCGATGCTCTCCTCCGGCCACGGAAAGCCGAAGGCTTCTTCGAACTCCAGCCAGAACCTATATCGCCTCTCCGCCTCAACGGGGTTGATTTCCGTCCACGTTACCCCTCGGAGTTTCGTCAACCAAAACTCAGCCATCGCCGTTTCTTGGCGGACGTTCTGCCCCCAGGGAAAAAGCTTCCGGTAGCGCTCCAGCGTCTCTAGGCAGCCGCCGAAATCCATCTCCAGCAGGCGCTGGATGCCCAGATTGAACAGGGTGTTCTCGTCTCCGAAGAGACTCAATTGCTCCGTCATGCTCGCACCATGTTTCCACCATCGCCAGTGTTCCTCGCCCCAGCCTGTCGATAACCCCACCGTCAAGGAGATCGGGACAAGATCGGGCAAGATCGGGGTCAGGCGCAAGATCGGGGTCAAACGTCCACTATTCACTATTGGATCCGGGCTTAGACCTGCATTTATCACATTTTCTCGATCACGTCGTGCCCGCGCCGGGTCTCCTGAGCATCAGGCGCGTGAGGACGTTCAAGTCCGCACCGGGATCCGCCAGAAGCTGCCGATCCTTTGACGCGGCATCACCTTCTCCTCCGGAGCGCCCTTCGGGGAAGGCGTCTTCTAATTGCTGAGCGTGGAAGCAGATTGTCTCGGCTGACCACTCTGCCTTTATTCGCAGCAGATGGGCGGCGCACGCCAAGTCCGCCTCGGCTTTCTCGACCCATTCAGCCACGATTGTATTGAGCTCATCCGCCTCGCTCATAGAGCACCCTTCCCTCCAGAAAAGCAGGTCGCTCGATTGTTCCTGGATACTTCTTCCGCCACGCGAAGTCCTCGGGAGTGGTGACAATGATGTCCATAGCCAAGGGAATATCGTGAAGCGCCGTTCGGACCTCCACCTGCTTCTGTCGTTTTGAACCCTCCACGGGCATAACGACGAGAAGGTCCACGTCGCTGTCCGGTCCGCCTTCACCCCGCGCGTGGGATCCGAAAAGAATGATTCGCTTGGGCTGAAACTTCTGCACGATCCGACTAACCATCCTGCGAATGTCTTTCTTGACCGACTTTGTTCTCATCGTGTGTTTTTCCTTATCTCAGGGAGCCTCGGGGGTCACGGGTTACGCCTCGAAATATCAGCTCCCGTAAGTTCCTTACTCGGCAGGTATCAACTTCAGTGACCATGGCCCGATGCCCCGGCCTGGAGAAAGATCGGCTTGTTCTGATGATGGGAGAACTATGGCACAAAGGGGCGCCTGTGATCAAGACAATCCGGCTTGTTCTGGTGGAAGAACGAAAGGGGGTGCAAGGGCGACCCCAGGTGCACTGCCGCAACCCAATAGGACCAAGCCCTTGAAGTTGGCACTTCCCGTGCATCGCCGAAAAGCGCCCCGAGGCTTTGGCACGGCTCAGCCCCCATGCTCATTGACATCTCCTTGGGTATGGTTAGAATCACCTGGTTGTGTTTGCGAAAAAGAGGGGATTTGCGAGTTTGCCGGGCGGTCGGAGCCCGGTACCGCCAGAGAGGTATGGCTCAGAAAGAGCCGACGACTATGACAAAGCGAATTCTTTTCACCGCGCTTGGATTGGTAGTGGTGATCGCCCTCCTCGGCGGCATCAAGGGCCTGCAGATCGGCCGGATGGCCGCGCAGGGAGACCAGTTTGCACCGCCTCCCGAGACCGTGACGACCGCCCCCGTGCAGGCGGTATCTTGGGAGTCTGTGCTCAGCTCCGTGGGATCACTCGAGGCGGTCCAGGGGGTGACGGTAACCGCAGAGCTGACCGGCAAGGTGGTTGAGATAGCCTTTACCCCGGGCTCGACGGTTAAGGCGGGCGACCTCCTGGTCAAGCAGGACACCGCCTCCGAGGAGGCGCAGCTCCGGGCGACGGAGGCCACGGTAGCACTCGCG
>JAGFXI010000303.1 GCA_017861095.1 Deltaproteobacteria bacterium
CCTGGGGATCTTCCATCATCCGCCGTATCCTTGGCAGCTCGCAATCGAAGTATTCGATGTTTCCCAGCGTCTGACAAAGGCAGGTCTTCCCCACGCGTCGCACCCCGGAAAGCCAGATGACAGGACGCGTCCAGGCCGTTTCGATCCGTTGGTGCCAGAACGTTCTGATTTTCATGGCAACCATTCTTGCATATAGTGCTACCAAATGCAAGGCGATTTGCATATGGTAGCATCCTTATGTGTTCTCGTCGCAAACCAATTTGCCCGAGCCGTTGCCTGGGGCGGGATTGGCAACACCTTGCTCGCCGAGGGGTTGATCCGGCAGGGGCTGGCGAGAGTGTTCACGCGGGGAGTAGGGGGTACGCTCGTGAAAGATTGACTTTTGGATCTGGCCTGTCACCAAGTACCCACGCGTAACAGGCGCCGCGCGGTTGGAGGTGTGGGGGTAGAGGTTGGAGACATCCGCAAAGAAGTCAGGAGCCAGGAGTCAGAAGCCGGGAGAACGGAGCCGGAAGCATGGAGCAGAGAGCATGGGCGGGGGCTGACGCCCCGTTTGGAGGCAAGGCCGAGGAAGCCAGGAGTCAGAATTCAGGAGACAGAAACGTTGAGCCTCCAAGGATTTACCAACCTCTGGCGGGCTCTGTGAGAGACAAAAACTGAGGCTGTGACCACTTACGTGCTAGGAACGGCCATAGTTGTCGTCGAGACGCTTGATGTCATCCTCTCCGAGATAACTTCCCGTCTGTATCTTCTGATCTTCGCTCAAAAAAAACACCTTGTCTCCTGTGGTAATGCGGGCCGTTCCCTTGACCACAACCCAGTGCTCCGCCCGATGGTAGTGCAACTGAAGAGATAACGAAGCGCCTGGATTCACCGTGATTCGCTTGACCTGAAACCTGTCACCGGTGTCAACACATTCATAGTGACCCCAGGGCCGGTACGCCTTGCGGTGTGTAATTACTTCCTCTCGATTTTCGGCTTTGAGCTTGTTCACGAGCGACTTGATGTCCTGCACCCGATCGATCGCGGCCACGAGTATGGCATCAGCCGTTTCCACAACTACTTGATTCTCGATGCCCAGGGCTGAAATAAGCCTGTTCGTCGAGTGAAGATAGCAGTTACGGACGTCCTCGATGACGACGTCGCCGATGAGGGCGTTGCCGGCACTATCCTTGTCTCGGATGTCGCGCAACGCTGACCACGACCCGACATCACACCACCCGACGTCGACGGGAACCACAGCCCCCTTCGACGTTCCCTCCATCACCGCATAGTCGATAGAGTCGCTAGGGCAGGAGGCGAAAGACTCCACATCAAGCCGGAGGAAGTCGAGGTCGCGTCCGGCTTTCGAGTACGCCTGCGCGCACGCCTCAAGCATTTCAGGAGAAGATCTTCCGAGCTCTTCCAGGTAGACGGAGGACTTGAACATGAATATGCCGCTGTTCCACAGGTAGGTCCCAGCGGCCAGATAGTGGCCGGCCGTCGGAAGGTCCGGCTTTTCAACGAACTCCTCGATGCGGTAGACCCCTTCTCCCGCCGTTGCCTCGGGGCTATCGGAGGCCACTGCTGCACCCATCTTGATGTACCCGTAGCCGGTTGCAGCTCTATCCGGTTTGATCCCGAAGGTAACTATGTGTCCCTCGCAGGCAAGGCGCCTGCCTGTTTCCACTGCAGCGCAGAAGGCCTCGGTGTTCCGGATGATATGATCAGAGGGCATAACGAGGAGCAGCGGGTCCGAGCCGTCCTTGGCGGCCTCGAGCGCCGCAATGGCGGCGGCCGGCGCCGTGTTTCTCCCGACGGGTTCGAGCAGAATCGCAGCTGGTCGAAGGTTGTCGAGCTGTAGGTGGGCGGCGACCATGAAGCGGTGTTCTTCATTGCAGACAACGATGGGCCGAGCAGTTGCCTGAAGCCCGGACAGGCGCATGGCAGTGAGCTGAAGGAGCGAATGTTCCCCGCCCATCACCGGCATTAACTGCTTGGGGTAATGCTCCCTGGAGAGAGGCCAAAGCCTGGTTCCCATTCCACCTGCGAGGATGACAGGGACGATAGAGACTGGCTTATTGTTCACTAGTGCCTCCGGGGTAGAAATTAGGGTCACATCCTAATGCAGATTCCGTACCGGAGTCAAACGGGGCGAGAGGCTTCGCCTCGTTGGTTGGAGGCAAACATGAAGAAGTCAGAAGTTAGAAGTAAGGAGTCAGGGACGAAAAGCAGAGGGCAGACGTCGGGGAGGAGAGTCATTAGCCCTCATCGTCGAAGGCCGATGTTGCCGATTTGATGAGGCCTTTGACCTTCAGTCCCAACGGGCTTGCCATCAGGTCAAAGTGCGTATCAACGTGACTAACAGTCGCGCCCGCCTTGAAAGCAATAGCAGCCACCACAATGCGGGTATCGGGTACCGTCGCTCCCGACCTTCTCAGGGTGGAGGCGAGGTCGTATGCCGCCTCCCACAGGGATGTGTCCGTCTTCACCTGTTCCAGCGCGTCCAGCCAGCTTTTCAAACGCCGGAATCCTTCGATTCGGAAATACGGCCACGTATCGTTAACCGAGTCAGGCCGCTGACGGGAAAGATAGCCTGCACGACGGTCATGTTCTTCTGCAGCGGATACTCGCCCGGTTTGTTTACTTTGCCCAGGAGGTACATTTTTTTTGCTACGGCTTTCCCAAGAGCGTCACCGAGACCTCAAGGGCATCGACGTAGCAAATGTACTTCACGATCAACTGGTCCCGAAGCTGCCTGCAGGTGAGGCCGGCCGCGTCGAAGTCGTTTACCAGTCGCATCGACAGCTTGCCGTCGAGCCGCCCGGAGACGTGCTTGGAGAAGGTCGGCTCCGTTCACACGTCGATGGCCAACACGTCCCCAGGACCGATAACGTAGGAGTCGTCGGAAGAAACGGCGGCCTGCGTAGACTGCTCCTCTCTCGCCAAGGTCCTCACCAGGGAAGAGAGGCGGAGCACGGGGCCACGAGCATGCACAGAGTCATGAGAACCGCCATGTGAGATTTTCTCGCCGTTGGTAGCTCCGTCACTACGAATTGTTGGAGGTGGAATCCTGCCCAAGAAATCCTCGATAGGCTTCGCTGATCCCGTATTGCTTGATCCGGCTAAGCAACACTTTGTAGCTGATGTCGAGGAGTCTTGCCGCTTTCCTTCGATTCCACCGGGTGTAGAAGAGGACATCGGTGATTGCGTCCGTCTCCGCCTTGCGTGCCGCCTCCCTACAGAAATCCTTCAAGCGCGGCCGTCCCATAGTCCCGAAGACCACTGCTGGCGCCGCGCTCCACGTGCCTTTCGGGACCTTCTGATTTGCCTGGCCTGCGGGGACATCCTTCTTGATCCTCTCCCGGAAAGTCTCTTCGTTTCCAAGAAGGGCGATACTCTGAATCATGTTCTCCAGCTCGCGGACGTTCCCCGGCCAGGAGTATTCGTTAAAGAGGTTCCTCATGGCACGGCTAGGCAAAGCCGGTGTCCTCCCGCCGTAGTTCCCATGTTTTTCGAGGAAGTGCTCGCAGAGTAGGTCGAGGTCCTCCAGGCGCTCTCTCAAAGGCGGAATATGGATGTTTACCACATTCAGCCGGTAGTACAGGTCGGCCCGAAATTGCCCGCTGGGAACCAGGCGGGCCAGGTTGATATTGGTGGAGGCGAAAACCCGTACGTCGACCTTGTTGACTCTTGTGCTCCCCCGCGCGGACAACTCCCCGTCCTGAAGGATCTGCAGGAGTCTTGCCTGCAGATGGAGGGGAATGTGTCCGGGCTCATCGAGAAGAATGGAGCCCGAGTGGGCCAGGGCGAACTCGCCGGGCTTTGGCTGCGAGGCGCCGGTAAAGGTACCCTTCTCGTACCCGAAGAGCTCGCTCTCGAGGAGGGTGCTTGGCATCGTGGCGCTATTCACCTTAATGAAGGGTTTTTTCGCTCTCGGGGAGAGATCGTGGATGGCTCGGGCGGCGAGCTCCTTCCCGGTGCCGCTCTCCCCGGTAATGAGCACGGTCACATCGGCCTTGCTCAGTCGCACGATGTGCTTCTTTATCTGAGCCATGCCCGGAGTCTCGCCGACAATGGTCCTTCCCAGTCTCTGAAGCTCCGATTCCTTCGCTTTTTGAATCATGCGCTCAATGGCGAGCTTCAACTGGCTGGGGTTAAAGGTCTTCGGCAGGCAACAGCTGTTCTCGAGAGTGGAAGTTTTTTCGACCGAGAATGGCTCGGGGCCGTCACTGATGTACACAATGGGCATACTTTCCCGCTCCCGCTCGAGAACCTGGGCAAAAGCCTTGAGCTGGCCGAGATTCTTGCAGGTACCGAGAAGCAAGAGGTCGGGGTTCAGCGTCTGGAGCTCGGTGAGGAAATTGGTCTTCTTCTCCAGGGGATGGGCACAAAAGCCAAGCAGCTGGACCAATTCGGTGAGAAACTCCCGGGCGGCACTCGACTCCTCGACGATGAGGACTTTGGTCGGCTCCATGGCTCTCTACCGAGATCTGCGAAAGACTCTCACGTCCCGTCTTCGGTGGTATCGTCCGGCGCTCCGGTCGGACTTTTCATCTCCAGGGGTTGGCTGGATGCGAGGAGCGATCACCGCATAGTCTACTCATCCTGCTCCCAAGGATCTGGTGTTGGTTTTCCAAAGATACGAACCCCGTGAGCAAAGTTGATGCCACCTTTCGGGTGCACCCTCGGGCCGCAGAGGGCTGTTACGCACTAACTATCTAAAAATTTAGGATTTTCTTACATTACGGGGGTCAAGTAAAAAAAGAACGATCCTTTAGAGGGACGCCCGAGAAGGCAGGGATCTCGCTCCCTTGACCATCGGGCAGGCAGAGGGTAGCCTTGCATTTCTTGTGGAATCCAAGGTAGATACGAGCTTTTCTGGGGTAGCCCTAAGGCCTGAGGAGAAAGATGTATCAATAGTGGTAACGAGTTTTCCCTGGGAAGGGGCACAAAGGTGACAAAAGTGGTAAAATGGGAAACAATGTGGGAATAAATATTCCTCCGCGAGAGAAAAAAATTATCTTAGTCGGTCCGATTCAGCTTCAGTTCCTTGATCTTGTAAAGGAGCGCTTTGTAACTGACGGCCAGGATCTTGGCAGCCTTCTTTCGGTTCCAGCCGGTTTCTATGAGCACGCTTGCGATCAGTCTGCGCTCGGCGTCCTGAACGGCTCTCCTCTTGGTCTCCTTCAGCGACGGGAACTTCTGCTCCGGTGAACGCCTCCCGTCCTCTATATCCCGAAGAGGGGGAAAACCGGCAAGCTCGCTACCATCTATCCCTGCAGGGTCGCTTGCCAGGAGCTCTTGCCTCACCGCGTCCCAGTCACCGAGGAGCATCAGCCGGCTCACCACGTTTCTCAGCTCCCGGACGTTGCCCGGCCAGGGACACCTGCGGAAAACCTCCAGGATCTCACCGGTGAACTTGAAAAGGGGCCGTTCGATTTTTTCTTCAAGCTGCCGGCCGAAGTAGTAGACCAACGGCTCGATGTCCTCGGGCCGCTCCCGGAGGGGAGGTATGTAAATCTTGATGATGTTCAGGCGGTAGTAGAGGTCCTCTCGAAAGAGGCCCAGCCTGATGTCCTGTTCGAGGTCGTGATTGGTTGCGGCGAGGACCCAGCAGTCGACCCTTACATCCTCTTTGCCACCGAGACGAGAGAAGTGGAGGTCCTGAAGGACCTGGAGCATCTTGGATTGGAGAGAGAGGGGCATATCCCCGATCTCGTCAAGAAAGATCGTACCCTTGTGGGCGATCTCGAACTTGCCCTCTTTGGCCCGTTCGGCGCCGGTGAAGGCCCCCTTCTCGTAGCCGAAAAGCTCGCTCTCCAGAAGCTCCGAGGGAATAGCGGCGCAGTTCACCTTGACAAAGGGTCTGTTTTTTCGGTGCGACGAGAGATGTAGGGCCTGCGCCACGAGCTCCTTGCCCACTCCACTCTCGCCGGAGATGATGGCATTCAGATCGCTGGTGGCGACCTGGCTGACGAGGTTCTTCACCTTCCGGATTGCCGAACTCTGCCCGATGAGAAGTTGGTCGATAATGGTCATACTGTTAAAGGGGCCGAAGACTTGCGCAGCTCTGCGCAGACTTCTCTTTCGTCTGAACGGGACACAGATTTACACAGATGCACGCAGATCTCTC
>JAGFXI010000304.1 GCA_017861095.1 Deltaproteobacteria bacterium
ACCGTGCCCTGGAGGGCGGGAGTCTCGCCACGCCGGATTCTTCCCAGGAACCGGAGGCCGTCCTCCACGCCCTTGAGGTTCTCACCGGGGATCTTGAGGTCGAGGCTCCGCGAGTGACCGCAGCCGAGGACGAGCGCATCGTAGCCGCTCCCGGTCGCACCAAGAGACTCGGGCGACACCTCTCGGTCGCAGTGAATCCGGACTCCCAGCTCGCGGATCAGGGTTAACTCCTGGTTGAGCACGGAGAGAGGAAGGCGGTAGGGGGGAATACCCCAGCGAAGGACGCCGCCGGGCTCGGGCATAGTCTCGAACACCTCCGCCTGGTAGCCGAGACGGGCCAGGAAGTAGGCGGCAGCGAGACCGCTCGGGCCGGAGCCGACGACGGCGATTTTCTCGGTCCTCGGGGTGCGACGCTCGATGCTGGGCTTCAGCTCGAAGCGGGCCGCGGCATCGGCGAGGAAGCGCTCCAGAATGTGCACGGCAACGGGCTCGTCGAACTCGCCTCGATTGCAGACATGCTCGCAGGGGTGGTAACAGACCCTGCCACAGATCCCTGGGAAGGGGTTTTCCCTGAGGACGGTCTCCCACGCCTCGTGAAAGCGCCCCTCGGCCGTGAGCATCTCGATGCGGCCGATATCCTCACCCGCCGGACAGGCCACAGAACAGGGAGCGGTCTTCTCCTCATAGCGTGGTCTCAGGAAACGCCAGGATCCCGTCTTGTTACTCTCGGTGCTCAAGTATGAGCGGGAAATAAAGAGTGACGTGGGTGGGCGTTCTCTCCGCTCGCTACTCATCTTTGGTACCCTTCCGCCCGAGAAGCCAAGTCTAACTTGCCGCAATTGTAACGGGTGGAATCGGGCGACGACAAGGAAGGCAGTCTCCCCCTCGCCATCCCCGGTGGTCCCTTTCAGCTTGCCGCCGTCTTCCCATCATCGTCGATGAGCCCCAGGAGTCTGACCTCGCTGAAGGCTACCTCCGCCGCCTTGATGTTCTCCTCGGCCGTCCCCGGAACCTCTTCCCGGATCGCCTCGGCGATCGCCGCAAGGGGCGGGACGCCTAAGACGCGAGCCAGGGCGCCGGTGAGGGCTGTGTTGACGATGGGATGGGTGCGGGTTCCGAGCCGATGCTGAAGGGCTATGCGGGTCGCATCCACGAAGGCGAGATGGAAGCCGGCGAAGGAGGCCAGGTCTTGAGGAGGCTCCGGGGCGTTCAAGAGAATCCAGCCGCCCCGCTTCAGGCCGCGAGTCACGTCGGCCGTGGGGAGAAGGGTGTGATCCAGGACCACCACGTGGTCCGGCGTGTAGACGTTGGTTCTGACCAGGATCTTGGTCCGGTCGAGTCGGAGATATGCCTCCACCGGGGCGCCCCGGCGCTCGACGCCGAAGAGAGGAAAGCTCTGCACGTGGTAGCCGGCCTGAAAAAACGCCTTGGCGAGGAGGATGGTGGCCACCACGGTTCCCTGGCCACCCCGACCGTGAAAGCGGATCTCCACCATTCTCACGCTCGACGTCTCAAGTTCAGAGCCGCACGCTCAGCATTTCGCGTGGTTTGTGTGCGTTCCCCACGCCGCGTCGCCGCGTCGGAGTCTGGGCTAACCATTGCTCGCTCCGTGAGCAGCGTCCGGGTCTCGTCCGTCTCGCTCTGCCCTCTACCTGCTCCAGACCACAACGACAGCCTTCGCCGACTTTTCTCCGAGGCAGCGGAAACTGTGGCTCAGGTCGGACTCGAAGTAGATGCTGTCTCCCGCCTCGAGCACTTCCACCCGGTCAACACTCCGAAACTCCAGGGTTCCCTCGAGCAGATGGAGGAACTCCTCGCCGTCGTGGCTCACGAAGACCATGTCGCTTGTGTCCTGGGGCGGGAACTCCACCAGAAAGGGCTCCATGTGCTTGGTGGGCTTCTTGGTCTCGAGGGACTCGTAGATGTAATTCACCTCTCCCTTTCGGTGATGAGGCCGCCGTTCCATCCGGACCAACTCAGTCCGACGGGTGACGGAGATCTTCTTCTCCGAGTCCACCTCCCCCTGGAAGAAGTGAGCCAGCCCCACATTGAATGCCCTGGCCAGCTTGAGCAAGGTGGCAACGGGAGGAACTACGTGGTCGTTTTCGATCTGAGAGAGGAATGGTTTGGACAGGCCGGTCTTAGCAGCCACGTCCTGGAGGGTGTACTGGTTTTGCTGACGAAGCTCCCGTACCTTGCTTCCGATTTTGAGGGCCCTCACATCCGTGGAGGCACTGTCGTTAGACCGCCGCATCTTCCCTCCTCACCAACGCCCAAGGGTTCCAAAAACGGCACCCTCCCGCCGGGTCCGGATCCTTTCCCGGCCCCAAGGGCGAACCTTCCGACATCCCTCGTTGCCCGAAACGGGTCCGCTCCAACGCCCGGAGGACAACGTACGCTGTTATGTAATATCTTACACCAGAACAGGTTTGGTTGAAACAAAACGGTTTGATACGCGCCGCCCTGTTAGTCAGGGAGCAGAGAGGGAAAGCGCTGCCTCAACCGCCCGCGGGGCTCTGGGCGGCTATGGTCTTGAGCAGACGATTAAGCGCCTCGGCCACAGCATCGTTGAGGGTCTCTTCGATTCGCGGCGGATTGAAACGGAGAAGAGTCTCCTCGGGCAGGACATCGGCACTCTGGGTGATGACAACACCGTCTTTCCTGAATCCCAGCTTAGCCGAGAGTCGGACGCGGTACTTCACCTTGGTGTTGACCAGGCCGGACTCGGCATTAACCGCCAGGGCGTCGATGCGGCCGGCGAAGGCTACATCGACATCCTCGGGAAGATCCTTGAGATGCTCCGGATCGGGAGTCCAATACTGGAACTCAACCACCCGGATGCCACGAGCGCGGAGAGCTCGGCGAAGGATATAGGTGACATCCCCGGCAGGGGAGGGTGAATCGAGAACAATATCCACTTCCTGCCCGCCAGAGTCGATGAGCTTTCCCAGGAACTGGGGCGAGGGCCGAGAATCCTCGAAGGGGAGTACACCGATGGTGAGGCTCGTCTTCGGTCCCTTCTCCTCCTCGGGCGACGGGCCCAGGCGGAGGGTGTAGTGGGACGGGGTGGCACAACCCAAGAATGAGAGCACCATGAGCGCTGCTCCCAAAAAGATCATCGTGACCAGGGTTTGAGAGTGTTTCATTGATGACCCCCCTTCAGAAGAGTGAGAGTGCCGATGGAGCACCCTAATAAGCAAGAGTATGTTATCCAGAGGCAGGAGTCAATTCACCCGCATTATGCACGAGTCACCTGCTGCGACCGCGGATACGGCCGTCCTTCCGGGCGTCCTCGGGTCTCGGACCTTGCGACGTACTGAACAAGTGCGCCTCAGGTCGAGTCCCGCGGTACCGCGGGACGGTTGCCCGGTGGCACGACCATCTCCACGATCTCGCGACGGCGTCTCGTCCATAATGCGGGTTAACCGGTCGTGAACGACCGTCTGTCGTTGCCGGCTCGAGGTCGTTTCTGATATCAGAGAGAAACGAAACGTCTAACGGGAGGACTACCATGGACGCGATGGAGGCGATTCTCACCAGAAGGAGCGTGCGAAGCTACACCTCCGCCCTGATCCCCGAAAACCTTCTCACCCAACTACTCAGGGCCGCCATGAATGCCCCCTCGGCGGGGAACGAGCAGCCATGGCACTTCGTCGTTATTCGTGACC
>JAGFXI010000305.1 GCA_017861095.1 Deltaproteobacteria bacterium
GCTATGGGCCGCTCAGGATCTTCAGCCGAATTCATCCGGCTCGTGGAGTGGATCCGGGCAAAGCTTCCGGCCATTACCCTGCGCACGACCCTTATGGTGGGATTTCCCGGCGAAACTGATGACGATTCCCAGGAGCTTTATGACTTCGTCGCAGAGGTCCGATTCCAGCGTTTGGGGATTTTTCCTTACTCGCCGGAGCCAGGGACGACCGCGGCAAGACTCGGAGGTTCGGTACCGAAGAGGGTGAAAACCAGGCGACTGCGAAAACTCGCCGCTCTCCAGGAAAAGATCAGCCTCGCTTACCACCGGAAGCTCATCGGCACGATCCAGCCGGTACTCGTTGAGGGACCGAGCCCCGAGACGGAGCTTCTCCTGGAGGGTCGTCTTGCCTCTCAGGCACCCGAGATTGACGGCCGGGTCCTGATCGGCTCCGGCTTGGGACGTGTCGGCGAGATCATGTCGGTTCGCATCACCGAGGCCCATCCTCACGACCTGGTCGGTGAGATTGTGGATTCCGAATTGCTTTGACAATACGGGCGAATTCGGCTATGAGAAAGCTTTCGGCGACTAGCCCGCATTATGCACGAGACGCCGTAGCGAGATCGTGGAGATGGCCGTGCCACCTGGCAACCATCCCGCGGGACTTGGACCTGAGGCGTACTTGTTCAGTACGTCGCAAGGTCCGAGACCCGAGGACGCCTGGAAGGACGGCCAGATCCGCGGTCGCAGCAGGTGGTTCGTGCATAATGCGGGCTGGCCTTAACCCTGGCGCAATCGTGAGGAAGAGCCGTCTTGCCCCCGAGACAGCGAGCGACAACCCCACTCCACCATCCTGCCTCCATCCTGAGCCAGGTGGAAGACGATCTCAAACGGATCGAAGGGGAAATCGAGAAGAACCTCAGCTCCAGCGTTCCTCTCATCGCCCACATCAGCCGCCACATCATCAGGAGCGGGGGCAAGCGACTTCGCCCACTGCTCATGGTGCTCGCCGCCCGGCTTACAGGCTATCAGGGAGAGAACCACTACCCGCTTTCCATCGTCTTCGAGTACCTCCACGCTGCCACCCTCCTCCATGACGACGTGGTTGACAGCGCTGAGGTGCGGCGCAACAAGCCGGCGGCCAACACCATCTGGGGTAACCCGGCGGCGGTGCTTGTGGGCGATTTTCTCCTCGCCACCTCCTTCGCCCTCGCCGTTTCGAGCGGCCATTTGAAGATCCTGAGCGTCCTCTCCGAGACGACCACCCGGATGGCCGAGGGGGAGATTCTCCAGCTCATCAACAGCCACAACCTTGAAATCTCGGAGCAGGAGTACATCGAGGTGATCACCCGTAAGACCGCCATTCTCATTGCGGCGTCCTGTCAGATCGGCGCCATCTTCGGCGGCGCGGACCACAAGCGGGAAGAAGCCATGCGCTCCTTCGGCCTTAACCTGGGAATCTCCTTCCAGTTGAGAGACGACGTCCTGGATTACACCGGCAGTGAGGAGGAGGTCGGAAAGCCGATCGGCCAGGATCTCGGTGAAAGGAAGATTACCCTTCCCCTCATCTACACTCTCGCGACGAGCAACCGCAAGGATCGGCAGCGTCTGGTCACTCTCATCACCGCTGATGAGATCACCAGGGAGACCTTCACCGAGGTCAACAGGTTCATCGAACACTACCGGGGCATCGAGTACACCTCGCGTCTCGCCGAGCGCCACATCACCCTTGCGAAAGAAGCTTTGACGACCTTCGCACCTTCAGCCACGTGGGAGATCCTCGCGGCGATCGCCGACTACGTGGTCACGCGGCGGGTCTGAGCATCCACCAGCGCCTCCCCTGCTCACCTTCCCATCCCCGCTCCAAAGTTTCGTTCTACGAAAACCGGCTTCCGTGGGATCGAGCCGTGGCATGAAAGATGCAGATTTCTTTCGTACTGGGGGTGTCTCTTATGAGCAAACTGACGAGACTTCTCATCCTCCTCGCCGCCCTCATCCTCCTGTGTGCGGCGGGAGTCTTTGCCCTGCATTCCTACTTCAGCCGGGAACGGATTCTCGCCTGGGTTACCCCACCCCTTGAGGCGCTGCTCCAGCGGCAGGTAAGGATCAACGATGCCAGCCTGTGCCTGAGGGGCTTGCGTCTGGTGGGCCTCGAAGTTTGCGATAAAGGAGCCCCGACGCCGGTCCTGACCAGCGACCGGGTGGATCTCCACTGGAACCTCATGGCCCTCATGAAGGCACGACTTGAGCTGGGGGCTCTCGTCTTCGACAAGCCCGCACTCGTGGTCACGCGGGAGAAGGACGGCAAGTTCAGCATCGGCGATCTCGTCTCACGTTCCTTGTCGCAGGAGAAGCCAGCCGATCAAACCAGCGGCGTGTCCTGCGCGCTTCCTCTGATCCCTGGCACGGTCAGCATGACAAACGGCCGGATCACTGTGGTCGACCGCGCCCTATCGCCTGAAAAGACCTTCACTCTCGCCAAGGTGAGATCAAGGATATCCGGATTCGCCGGCCTGGAACCTGTCTCCTTTCAGGGCGAAGGAGAGATCGGCACGGGGACCACGGGATCCTTCCGCGTGGAAGGGACCGTCGATCCGGATAGACATGCGGTGGACGCCAAACTGGAACTCCACAGGATTGATCTTGACGGACTGGGTCCCTACCTCTCCTTCAAGTCGACGTCGCTAGACAAGGGTAGGATGGATCTTGCAGCCGCCTTCGAGTCCGAGGGGTTCGACCGTCTCAGTACCCGGGGTAGCATCCAATTCGCCGATCTGCAGGTAAAGATCGGCGAGGAGAGCCTCCCGAGCATGAATGTGGAGGCCACTTTCGCGGTGAGCGGCACCCGGTCCACCCAGCTTCTTGAGATCTCGGACCTTCAGCTTGTCATCAATGGACAGAGATGCACTGCCCGGGGGCGACTCAGTCATTGGCGGCAGCGCCCGTATGTCGAATTCTCGTTGACCTCTCCTTCCCTGAAGCTCGACCGGCTTCTCGAACTCCTCCCGGACCTCGATCCCCCAGCCCGGCCGGCAGAGAGTCCTTCCTCCACCCCGGGTGCCAGCACCGATGATTCTTCGCAAAAGTCACCAGCCTCGACAAGACTGGGCCGGCTCAAGGAATTGCTACCCGGAGTTCGACCGGCTCCCCAGGATGTCGTGGCAGCCACAAATAAGCAACCGGAGCCTTTCGGCGAGCCTGTCTGGAACTGGCGGGCGGCGGTACCCTTCCTGGTGCAGGTGGATGCGGTGGGAAACGTCGAGCTCGAGTGGCTCTACTACAAGAAGTTTGTTGCCAACAACGTCGCTTGCCAGGTAAGGCTCCAATCCGGCTTCTTTCAACTGGAGCCTCTGCGGGCATCCATCTGTGGCGGTCAGCTCGATGGTGCCCTCCAAGGCAAGTTGAACGTAGCCGGCTGGCCCGTCCAGGCCCGCTGCACAGTAAAGAACATCATTATGGATGAGTTCGTACGGGCTTTCATTCCCGGAAGTGTCGGGGGATGGAGCGGCAACCTGACCATGGCTTCGGTGGCCCATGGTTCAGTTCAGGATCTGAGGAACATCCAGTCCCGAAGCGACATGGTCATGACCGAGGCGGAGTTCGGCGGCCATCCGTTGGTTGACAAGATGGTGGAGCCCTTCCGCGCCGAAGACCTCAAGCGCCTTCAGTTTTCCCAC
>JAGFXI010000306.1 GCA_017861095.1 Deltaproteobacteria bacterium
GATTTTTCTCCTGATGGGCGAGCCTCGGAATCCCTCTTTTCCCTTTTCTTCACCGAGATGGCGAAATCCGGGCACCGTAATTCACACCAGGTGCAGCCGTTGCAGCGCTCCGGACCGGTAACCTGGGGTTCGCCCCTCTCGTTCATGGAGAGCACCTCTTTGGGGCAGAAGGCGACACAGATACCGCACCCCTTACACCAGGCCCGATAAATCGCCACATCGAAGCGCTCCTGTTCCACCTTGGGAGTCCCTCCCTTGGCCTTCTCTGGCTCTGAGGCGGGCGTCGATCGCCCCGTCTTCCCCTTCTCGGCCTTGCCTCGTTCCTTCGTTCCCATCATCACTCCACCTAGGGTCGTCAGGCAGCATTTAAGAATACACAGTTCCCCTTGCACTTTCAACGATTTTTCCTGATCTCAAGGCCCCTTAGTGCCGGGCTTCATCCAGGCCCCATCATGCGAGAACCACCTACCGCGAGCGCGGTAGGTGGTTCTCGCCCAGTGCGGGCAAGGTAAGAGTCCCCCCTTCGTCTTAGGCAGCGCGGGGTCGATCATCGGGGAGCGCCAGCCCCCTTACGCGGCCCCTTGCTCTCTTTGCCTCAGCCGGTAAGGGTTCACCGTGAGCACCGGCACCGAAGAGTGCTTGACCACATATCCCGCCACGCTCCCAAACAGGGTGCGATCGAGTCCCTTGCGGCCGTGGGTGCCCATGACGATGAGATCGATCCCCTCTCTCTCCGCCGTCCTTACGATCTCCTCGCCAGCGTCGCCGATCTTCACTTTGCGCTCTAGATTCGTGTACTGAGCAAAGTGATCCCTGCAAACCTGGTCCATCATCCGCTCGCTCGCGTCCACCAACTCTTTGGTGAAAAGACTAATGGATGTGTGGGGCACATGGAATCCGGCAAAGTGGCGGAGATCGCGGGCCACGTAAAGGAGATAGACCGTAGCCTCAAACTTTTCAGCCATTGACAGTACGTAAGGCAATACGTCGTAAGAGCACTCCGAAAAATCGATAGGATAAAGAATGCGTTTGATGGTAATCATATGTCCTCCCTCCATGGCTGTGGAAACGTGAACGGTTATCCTCAGAGCTCAACCGTTCTCCCCGGGAACATCCCCCCAGGGGCAGCCGGCTGCTAATCACCATGTCCGAGGAAATTCCGTTTTCGCCGCACCAGGAAATCCGGAGTCAGCACACAAAGAACGCCAGGCGAGGCTCAGCGCAAACAGAGCATGGAACCAGACTCCTATATTTATTTTAGGGGAGAGCTCTTCACCCGTCTACTCAAAAAGCCCACCGGAGGCCTGAATGAGCAACAGGGGCCGGTCGGGGCGCAGGCTCCTGAGTTGGCGATTCTCCAAAGCACCTCCCCCCATCCTCCGTCGTTAGCAAGCAGAGTAAGGGCGGGAGGAGATTTTCAAAGAAATTGAGAGAAAATGCATGGTCAAGCGAGGTCGTGCCAGAGGCGCCATTTTGTTAATAACTGGTTTTTCTCGTCTTATTGAAGTCTTGCGCAAAACAAAAAAACCACGCCATTCTCAGTTGTTACGCTCACCCCCCGAGAATTCATCCTTATTATGAGAGTTTAGTGGTTGTTTATATCCTGCGAAGGAGGATTTGGTTTTCGGCGAGGATAGCCTTTGACACCGAGAAGCGATCTCTTTAAGGTAGCGAACATTAATGTTGTAACAAGATGACCAACCATCCACTGGCACCTCAGCATCTTCCCTGGGACACGCCGGGCACCCCGGCGGGAGTGAAGCGCGAGCATCTATGAGAGACGACCAGAGTAGGAACCACGCAGATGTGCTCCGACATATCGTCCCGGAGATTCACAACGCCCTGGCGGTGATCTTGGGGAATGCCCAGCTCCTTCTCCTCGGCACAAAGGTAAACCCCGAAGAGAGGGCGAAACTCAAGGCCATTGAGCGAGGTTCCTTCAGAATTCAGACTCTTGTTGAAGAACTCATGCAGGAGAGGGGTTTCACCTCGTCTTCCCTCCGCTCCCAGGAGCATGGCGTTAGCAGACGCCAGCACATACGGGCAGTTGTGCCATAGGCCCTCTCTCTTCTCTCATTCTTTGCCTCCTCGGTTGGGGCTATACGTCGCCTCTCCGTTTCCCTGGTTGGCAAGGTTTCTGTGGCGCAAGGTCGGTACATTCCTAACCCCAAGCACTTTGTCTTAAGGATAGCTGGCCGGGGCGACGTCGCCCATTCGGTCTTTTTCATTTGCCTTCCCGCTTCTCCGTTTGCTATAGTTCGTTGGTAGTCAATCTCCCTTTCATAGTTCATCTACCCCGTCGTCACAGAAGGAACGCCTCGTGGCCCGCTTGGACGACTTCAGGGAAGCTTTTCGCCTCGCCGCCGAGAAGCTCGCGTCGGTGAATCTGAATCGACTATGCTCTTTGAGCGGCTCAACCTTGTTGGAAAACGCCGATGGCGGGCCCAAGATCGGCTTATGTTTCATCCACGACGAACTATTGATCCTTACCCGGCCGGAGGTGGAGGTGGTTCGCCGCCAGACTCACGAGCCCATACCTTTGGCTGAAAAAATCATCGTCCTCCACTACCTCCTCGCTGCGCAGGGCGAAAGCCTCGGCAACAACCTAGTTACCTTCCGCGAGGTTCCCGGAGGAGCCTTCTATTACCCGGCGTTCCTTAAACGCGCTCGTGATCCCCTCGTGCGGGTTTTCGGGGGTGAGCCGGAGCGGCTTCTGAGGTGTGGCCGACAACTGGATGCCGAACCCGCCCACCTCGGCGATGCGTCTGTGAGACTGATGCCCTTACCACGAATCCCTCTCACGTTCGTTCTCTGGAAGGGAGACGAGGAATTCGCCCCGGAAGCGACCATTCTCTTCGACAGATCGGTAGGGAGCTATCTTCCCACGGAAGACATCGCCATGCTGAGCGGAATCGTAGTATATCGACTCATCCGCATCAATCAAGGCCTGAGCTAGGATGGAACGGCAATGAAAATCGCGGTAAGTGGGAAAGGCGGCGTAGGGAAGACGACTCTCTCTGCCTTTCTTTGCCGGTGGTTTGCGGATAGGGGACACACAGTCCTCGCGATTGATGCCGACCCGGCAAGCAATCTGGGGATGGCCTTAGCCATCCCCGGAGCGGAGAACCTGCCCCCGATCACGGAGATGAAGGACTTGATCAGCGAGAGAACCGGCGCACGTCCGGGGAGTATGGGGGGATTTTTCAAGCTCAACCCCAAGGTGGATGATCTTCCCGAGAAGATCGCGCTCAAGCAAGGGAACGTCCGTCTCTTGGTCATGGGCGGTGTGAAACAGGGCGGAAGCGGCTGTCTCTGCCCCGAAAACGCTATCCTTAAGAGTCTTGTGGCCCACCTCATGTTGAGTCGTGGTGAGGTGGTCATCATGGACATGGCAGCCGGCATCGAACACCTCGGCCGCGGTACGGCCGAAGCGGTGGACCGACTCATCGTCGTGGTGGAACCGGGTCGCCGCAGCCTTGATGTTGCCCGGCGTATCCGGAATCTCGCAGCCGACATCGGCGTTACCACCTTTGCCGTTGTGGGTAACAAGGTTCGTGGTCCGGAGGACCGACACTTTCTTGAGCGCGCCTTGGAAGGCTTCCCGCTGCTGGGCTTCATCCCCTATGACCAACAGATTATCCAGGCGGACCTA
>JAGFXI010000307.1 GCA_017861095.1 Deltaproteobacteria bacterium
CGAAGGCGTCCACCGCCTCCTTCCAGCCGTCGGGGAGATCCTCCCGCACTCCGCCGAGTCGGAACCAGGAGGGGTGGAGGCGGCCGCCGGTGATGAGCTCGACGATGTCCATGATCATCTCGCGCTCGCGGAAGGTGTAGAAGTTCGGGGTCATGGCCCCCACGTCGTGGGCATAGGTGGCGAACCAGACGAGGTGGTTGCTGAGCCGGAAGAGCTCGCTTACCAATACCCGGATGCACTGGGCCCGGTCGGGCACCTTGATTCCTGCCAGGGTTTCCACCGCCATGACGTAAGGGAGGTTGTTGGCCGCCCCGGCCAGGTAGTCCACCCGGTCGGTGTAAGGGATGAACTGGTGCCAGGTCTGGCGCTCCCCGATCTTTTCGACACCCCGGTGGTGATAGCCGATGTCCATGTCGAGCTCGGTGATCTCTTCACCGTCCAGGGCGGCAATGTAGCGCATGAGGCCGTGGGTGCTCACGTGGTGAGGCCCGATATTGAGAATGAGCTCCTCCTCGCTATGGGCCCGCCTGAGGTACAGGCCGCCGTCCAGGGGCTGGTGCCTCCGGGCGTCCTCCACGGTATAGGGGGCCATCTCCGTGGCCCGGCCGGGACAGCTCTTCCGGAGCGGGTGGCCTTCCCAGTCGTGGGGCATAATGAGGCGCTGGAGGTTGGGGTGGCCCTCGAAGCGAATGCCGAACATGTCGAAGACCTCCCGCTCGTACCAGTTGGCGGCAGGCCAGATGTCGGTCACGCTCCGAACCGCGGGAGTCTCGCCCTCCAGGGGGACTTTCAGCCGGATGCGCGTGGGCCCGTCGAAGGCGAGCAGATGGTAGACCAGAGTAAAGTCGGGGTAATCCCTCCGCTCCCTGCGGAGAGATTCATGAACCGCGGTCAGGTCCTCGAGGCGGCGGAATCTTGGGGTCGCCTCGGTCTTGAGGAACTGGAGGACGTCCGCAACCTGCTCTCTCCTCACCGTGAAGGTGAGCATGTCCGAGGTATGGGTTGCCTGGTCGACGGCCTCGCCGAAGCGCGCCTTGAGGAGCTCGGCCACACTCCGGTCCGGGTCGCCGAGCTCGATCCGCCGCGGCGGCGGCGTCCACATCAGGTCCGATCGGCTCTCCCAGAAGATGGGGGGCGACTCCGAGGTGCCCCTGATCGCCGTCCCCTCCATGCCCGGCCCCCGGGGATCCCGCGACTTGGTTTTCCCGTCTATGAGAATGGGCGCCTGGGTTCCCTGGGTTCCCCCCTTGATGCGGAAGAGGGAGCGGCCCGGGCGCTCCTCCGCGGCGATCTTCTTCTGCAGCAGGACGAGGCCCTGCTCCACCGCCTCCGGCCGCGGCGGACAGCCGGGGATGTAGACGTCCACCGGGAGAATCTGATTCACCCCCTGGACCACGCTGTAGACGTCGTACATGCCGCCGCAGTTGGAGCAGGAGCCCATGGAGATCACCCACTTGGGCTCCGCCATCTGGTCGTAGAGCCTGAGAACCACCGGGGCGATCTTCTTGAAAACGGTGCCTGAGATAATGAGAAGGTCCGCCTGGCGCGGCGAGGGACGGAGCACCTCGGCCCCGAAGCGGGCGAGATCGTAGCGCGCGGTGAAGGCGACCGCCTCCTCCACGAAGCAGCAGGAGAGCCCGAAGAACATAGGCCAGAGGCTATACTGCCGGGCCCAGTTGATGACCATATCGACGGCGTCGAGGAAGAGCTCTTTCGGGTTGGTCACTCGCTTTTCGAGGCGGGCCGCCAATCAAGTCCCCCCTTCTTCCAGATGTAGGCAAGACCCAGGATGAGCACCAGAATGAAGAAACCCATCTGCAGCCACCCCGCCCAACCGAGGGCGTAGTAGGAGATGGCCCAGGAGAAGATGAAGGCGCCTTCCACGTCGAAAATAAGGAAAAATATGGCGACTAGGTAGAAGGGCACCGGGTAGCGGAGACGGGCGGTGCCGGTGGGAATCACGCCGCTCTCGTAAGGCCTGAGCTTCTCCGGGTTGTTCTTCTTCTCCCCGAGAAGGGAAGCGGCTGCGAGGAGCAAGGCAACCAGGCCGAGCACCATGAACCCATACAGGACGAGGCTGAAGAGACCAGGCTCCCAGGGGTAAAGACGTGCGACGTCAGGAAGAGGTTCCACCGGTACTCCCGATGAGTCCCTGCCGGGGATCGTGGAGAACAAGACCGCTCAGCAAGGAGAGAGCGCAGAGCAAGGGGTGAGGCTCGAGCGTCTCGTGGTTTCCACCCAGGCCGGAGTCGCCCACGAGCAGCCGGCCGAGGGAAAAACCGCAACAAGAGTCATGATAAATGAGCCGCTGGAAGAGTTCAAGCCCGCATTATGCAGGAGACACCGTCGTGAGATCGTGGATATAACCCTGTTCTGCATAGCGAGGCGGTGAAGAACCATGGGGTGCCTCCGCCTTTCGTGCCGACACGTTGACATTCCGACGGCCCTTCCGTTAGTGTTAGGACGTTACTCTCGTGGCGCCGGGACTGATGAGCTCATTGCAGGTATCCGGCAATCCGTCGGAATGCTGCTGCACCGTTGCGGGACAGATCAGGCACATTCACGTCAGAGTCTTTCGAGGGAATCGGGAGACTCAAGCACAGGGGCGCACGGTTGCGCCCGTTCCAGGCTAGGACGCTCTTCGGTAAGTCCCATGGAGCATCAGATTCAGTTTCCCAATCACCGAGGCGAGAAGCTTTCGGCCACGATCCATCTTCCCGACGGCCCCTCTCGCCGCGGTGTGGTCCTGGGTCACTGCTTCACCTGCTCTCGGCATACGACCATCTTGCGGAGCATCTGCCATGCCTTGGCCGCCTCGGGCTTCCTCGTGCTGCGCTTCGACTTCTCCGGAAATGGTCAGAGCGAGGGGGACTTCACCGAGTCCACCTATTCCAAACAGATCCAGGAGATGAAAAGGGCCGCCGGCTACCTCGTCGAACGCGGCGTCTCCTGGCTCGGGCTGGCCGGCCACAGCATGGGCGCCATGGTGGCGCTGCTGGCCGCGGCTGAGATCGCCGCGGTACGGGCCCTTTGCGCGCTCGCGGCGCGCTCCCGGGTCATGGGCGCAGCCGAGATCCTTAGTCCTGAACAGCTCCAGCAGCTTCAGGAGATGGGCCGGATCTCCTTCGTGAGTCGAGGGCGAGCGCTCGAGCTCAGCCGGGAGATGTTCACGGACGCAGCCCGGCACGACCTCGGCCGTGCCGTCGCCTCTCTGTCGCAGCCTCTTCTCCTCGTCCACGGCGATCGGGACGAGATCACCCCGGTGGAGGAGGCCTATGACATCCAGCGCTATCGGCCGGAGGGGACGAGGCTCGCCGTGATGCCCGGTGCAGACCACATGTTCAGCGGCGATGAACACCGCCGGCTGGTCACCGAGGTGGTGGTTTCCTGGTTCGAAGAGCAGGCCGCCACGACGGAGGTTTAGGGCGGGGCTCGGTACTCGCCGGATTCAGGCCCATACGGCTTGCAGTGAGGTCGGCCCTGGGGCCATTGTTGGCTGGCCTTTGGCATTTGTCATCACTAGTGTCCCAACGTTCGTTTTCTAATCTGGTGTAACATTTTGAAAAAGCGACAGTTTCCTAGCAAGAATCAATTTATCGATTTGAAGTCTGAGCCTGCGAGAGGCGATACTCCCTCATCCACGCGGGAGGT
>JAGFXI010000308.1 GCA_017861095.1 Deltaproteobacteria bacterium
TTCCTCATTCAACCACTCTTGAGCTGGCTGCGCTTGCCGGCCATGGCGGCCCTTCCCCTTCTGATCGGTATGCTCACCGGCATCTACGGCGGAATCGCTTCCATGGCGGTGCTCCCTCTGACTCGAGAGCAGATGACCCTGGTCGCGATTTTCCTCCTCACCGCCCATAATCTTATCCAGGAGGGGGTCATTCAAGGTAAATCAGGCCTCCATCCCCTGAAGGCCACGCTGTTCCGGCTATTGGCTGCGGTGGTCACCGTGATGGTGTCGGGGAACCTGCTGCAGGTGTCGCCCGATGCGACGGCAGCCGGAGCGGCCGGCCTCGTGCGGGGCTCGCAAACCTTCACCGCCATGCTCCTTGCCTGGCTGCGCACCACGGCCATTCTCAGTGCCGAGATCTTCGCCATCATCATGAGCCTTCTCACCCTGCTCCAGGTCCTCAAGGCCTTGGGCTGGATCGACCGTATCGTCCAGGCGTTACGGCCTCTTCTCCGCGCCTTGGGGCTGAGCGACAAGGCAGGAATCCTCTGGATGACCGCGGCGGTGTTCGGTCTCGCCTACGGCGCCGCGGTCATCGTCGAGGAAGCAAAGGAGGGGTATCTCGGAAAGGACGAGCTGGAAGTCCTCCACCTCTCCATTGGAATCAACCATTCCCTCATCGAAGATCCGGCTCTATTTCTTCCTTTCGGACTGAGCGCCTTCTGGCTCTGGGTGCCGCGCATCATCACCGCCGTCATCGCAGTCCGTCTCTTCTCCTGGTGGCAAACGATAGTGAAACCTCGCCTGTCGGCGAGGCCCTAGCCCGCATCAGTATCCCGTCCTGAGGCGTCCTACCTGGTGGTCGTGGCGAGCGTCAAAATCTTGCCGGCCCGTAACACCTTCACCTCGATCCGGCTACCCGGGGTGAGATCCAGCAGCGTCTGACGAAGGTCGCAGGTCTTTTCCGTGTCCTTGGAGATTGCGATTTCCTGAATCGCCAAAATGATATCCCCGCCGATGAGAAACTCCTCGCCGCCAATGCGCACCGGGATCTTTCCCGGCTGAAGGCCCATTAGGTATCCTGGCGAGGCGTCGGCAACCCGTTGGACCAAGAGCGCTGCGTCCTGAGGAATATTGAGCGCCCGGGCAAGCTCATCGGCAACGTACTGAAACTCCAGGCCGCTCCAAAAAGATCTCCTCTTGAGCAGGACCTCCTTGGCGGTGTTGATGCTGGTCGCGAACCCCACCCCTTCGGAGCCACCCGACTGGCTGAGGATATGACTCACGATGCCGACGACCTTGCCGTCCAGGCTGCACAAGGGGCCGCCCGAGTTTCCCCGGTTGATAGCCGCATCGGTTTGGAGAAACTCGATGGGCTGCAGGGGGTCGCAGACCTCTCTCGGCTTTCTCCGGCCGCTTAGATAGCCAGCGGTCAGGGTGTGATCCACGCCGTAAGGCGCCCCGATGACGAAGACCTGATCTCCCGGGCCCACCGAGTCGGAATCCCCGAGCTCGGCCACGACGAGGTTGTCGGGGACTGGATCGATCTTGAGAAGGGCAACATCGGCTGTAACCGACGAACTCACGACCGCGGCCAGAGCCTCGCGACCATCGAGGAAGTGGACGGTCACCTCGTCGGCAACCTGGACTACATGCGCTGCCGTCATGATCAGACCCTCTCGGGAGACTACGACACCGGAGGCCAGACCCCGGGCCGTGACCGCCTCGCCCCTTCTCCCCTTGAGTACACCCTGCTCCTTGGTCTCGATGACGACCACGGCGGGGTTGACCTTCTGGAAAACCTTGCGCAGGGACTCAGCCTGGGCAGCATCGACGGTGGTGACGGCGCCAAGAAGCGCCACGACACAAAAAAGTCTGCCACGCATACGAATCCTTTCCCTGGAGTAAGTAAAAGTGGACTTTCAACTTACACTCTCGCCTACGGTGGGTCAAACCAATTTGCCCTCCCTCCCCCTCTTGCCGACTGCCGGAGCGTGAGAGGAAGAGCATGGGAGTCACCCTATTGGACGAAGATCCAATAGACGCCACGTCGAGGGACGGTTACCCTTGAAGGGGAGAATCGAGACGATCTCGGGAGATGGATGAGGTGTCCAGCCTGGGACTGGGTCAGGCGGGGTCAACACGCGTCGACGCTTGACCCCCACGGTCCCTTCGGCACGGCCCTTGCACTGGTGTCGGCGAGGTACGTTTCACCCCAGGGGTGATTCTAATCGCGCCAGTGGAATCCAAAACATGAAAGGGAGCGGGACCGATCACACCTGACCTCACCGATTGAAAGGGGAGATTCTTCTTGTCTCCTAGGGAAAGCGTGATATAATACCGCGAACATATTACTCGGGCGACGCGATGGGATAGCATTGGAACCATTGCCTAACCGCCCACTCGTGACGGTTATGATGGGAAGATCGACGAGACTAAGAGAATTTCTCCTCGCCCTTGCCGGCGCTTTGGTGGCCGTGACTCTCGCCGTTGTGCCAGCAGCCGCTGCAGACTTGAGTAAAGGGGGCACGCCAGAGCAGTACGGCACTGACACGATCCCGCCGGGCCGTGATCAGCTCGACGGAGGCCTGGTCGCCTTCGACACTCGCGTGCGGCGGTACTTCGGTGCCCCGGAAGATGAGATCTTCATTGCTCCCTACTCTTCGCCTACCTTCCAAGAGGGCAGCAGGTCTTGGGTCCCCCTGGTCAGCCTGAATCCGGTTGAGGGTCTCTCGGTGGACCTCGGTGCAGGCCGGTTCAATACACGTCTCGGGTATGGGAATGCCGCCCTCAACCAGTACGCCCTTGGCTTGGGCGCCGCTTACCGGGGCGACGTGCTCTCCTGGTATTTGGCCGGTCTCAAGAGCTTCAGGGGACTGGATTATTCGGCAGGAGGATATGGAGATCTCCCCAGATACCGGCTCTCGGCCGGCGGAGCGATGAACAGAGTCCCGGTCGGTGTCGGTCTCGATCTCTACTACCTGGACCGGGGCGATCAGGCTCGTAGCGGCGACGCCGGCTTCGGCGTCGGCCCGGGTGTTGCCGGCGACGTGAGACTCTCGGTAGAAGAGATCCTCTTCTCCGGGTTCCTCGATGGTGAGAGCTCCCTTTATCGACGACCATCCGGCAGCGCCAAGCTGGGCGCGGCAAACCTCGCCTCGAGCAGCCAGGGGAATACCCCTGCCGGCATCCGCGCCATCGGAGGGCATCTGCAATTCAGGCCCCTCATGGATACCGCGTTCCAGTTTGGCGGCGCCTACCTCCAGTTCGTCGAGGACGTGACCTCCTCCCGGAGCAGCGCCGCGGACGAGAGTCTGGGTACCTCCATGTACCTCCGACTTACCCACGGCATCACTGACAGCCTTCAGCTCAAGGCGGCCTTCGATTACCTCTTTCCCAGCGATGCCACCCGTCAGGCACGGGGTGAAGAGGATGCGTACAAGGTGGCGGCCGGTCTTTTCTGGAGCTGGTAGATCACCTCAGTCAATCGGGTCAGGGAAGCCTCAGGAATGGGTTCCTGAGGCTTTCTGTTTTCCGCACTTCTCTGGTGCCAACAAGCAGCCATGAACCCGAGCCCCATTGAGATTGTTGCCTCCATAGTCTTTGCCCTTGCTGTTTTGCACACCTTCTCGACCAAGTTCTTTCAGCAGCTGGCCCACACAGTTGTCGAAGGTAACGAGGCCGCACTTGCCTACATTAACTCCCGCAATTTCACCGAGCCCCTCTTTGTCTTTGCCATCATGGTGATCGCCGGCAGTCGCCCTGTTCTCCAGTTCGTCGCTACGTCCGTACGGGCGGTTGCCCGGGTGCTCCCCATGCCGGCGGGCATGGCCTTCTATTTCACCACCCTCGCGTTGGTGCCGCTCCTCGGCTCCTTTATCGCCGAGCCCGCGGCGATGACGGTTGCGGCTCTGATCCTGCGGGACCGCTATTACTCGAAGGGCATCTCCACCAGGTTGAAGTACGCAACCCTTGGGGTCCTTTTCGTCAACGTCTCCATCGGCGGGACGCTGACGCCCTATGC
>JAGFXI010000309.1 GCA_017861095.1 Deltaproteobacteria bacterium
GTCAGGGAGAGCAGGCAGACGACTGCAAGCACTCCGAGAAGGAGCAGGGAGGTGGTCATAATGCGGACGGGCGTGACTCGCATATCAAGGCATAGGGCATAGGGTGAGTGGCCCTCTCGTCCCCGTCATTTGAACTTCTGCGGATGGATCAACCGGGCCAGGGTTTCCAGCCCCTCCACGATGCGCGGGGAAGGGCGGTCCATGAGATCAGAGTCGACGACATAGATCCGTGCTGCAGCCACCGCGGGCAGGCCGGGCCACCGCCCCCAGAACCCTCTCACCCGCTCGAAGTCATACTCACGGGTCATGGAGGTGACGATAATGATCTCAGGCCGGGCAACCAGCACCTGTTCCACGTTGAGCTGGGGATATGCCGCCATGTCGGCGGCGACGTTTTTCCCTCCGGCAGTGTCGATCAGGATGTTGGGAAAGGTACCTTGGCCGGCCGAGACAATGGGCTCGACCCCGATCTGGTAGAAAACCCGGGGCCTGGCAAGGCCGGCCACGCGGCGCTCCACATCCCGGATCCGGGATGCCATCTGCCCGGCTATCTGGTACGCTGCCTGCTCGCGACCCACGGCGCGCCCGATGTTTCGGACCGTCGTGACCACTCCATCCAGGCTTGTGGGGTCCACGATATAGCACGGCACGCCGAGCTCGGCGAGCCGGTCGATGACAGCCTTGGGATTTCCGTCCCGGATACCGATGACAAGGTCCGGCCGGAGGGCGAGAATCTTCTCGAGGCTGAGGTTGACGTAAGAACCCACCTTGGGCAGCCGCGCCGCCTCCAGGGGGTAGTTGCTGTACTGGGTGACGCCGACGACCCTGGGGCCGGCACCGATGGCGAAAAGGATCTCGGTGATGCTCGGCGCGAGCGAGACGAGGCGTTCGCTTCGATCCGGCACTCGAACCTCTCGCCCGGCCTCGTCCGTCAGAGTGAGAGCGCGAGTCGCTCCCGCCGTGACGAGTGAGGTGAGAAGGGCCACAGCGAGGATCAGGAGAACCGTTCCGGCTGCCGATGCTCCAGGGTACTTCATCTAATAAACATACCTCAATCCGACGAGGAAGTTCCGCTCCGGTGACGGATAGAAAGCAAGCTCCTGCGAGAAGTTACTGAAGATCACGTAATCCGAGTACTTCTCGTTGAAGAGGTTGTTCACACCGGCAAAGGCTTCGAACTCCTTCCACTGAAAGGTGAGCTTGGTATCCACAGTGGTCCAACTGTCCGCCTTCTCGCCCTCGTTATTCCAGTCGCTGATAGCATAGTACTCGCTCATCCAACGGCCGCGAACATCGAGTCGCCAGTATTCCAGGAACCGCAGGTTGATCCCGCCGCTCGCCATGTTGGTGGCCACTCCGGGGATCTTGTTACCGCTTTCGAAATCTCCACGGCGCAGCTCGGGGTTCACATGGGTGTAGGAACCGGAGAGGGTGAGCCATTCCTTCACCGGAGCAGTGAGGCTCAATTCCACACCTTCTCGCCGGGTACGGGGGTAATTGGTATTCGAGAAGGTGAGAGGATCGTAAAAGATCTCGTCTTTCGTGTCCACCCTGAAAAGAAGGATGTTCGCGGTGAGCCACGGCGCAAAGGCATGCTGGAGACCAACTTCGTAATGCTCGCTTCTCTGGGGCTGAAGGGCGGTGTTGACCCCGGTGAACACCGAGAAATACTCGTCCACGAGGCCGGTACGGAAGCTCCTGGCGTAAGAGACAAAAACCTTGCTGTTCGGCTGGTAGGTCAGAGTCAATCCGGCCCTGAACGCGGTAAGGTCGTCGTCCTCGCCCTGAGTTAGCCTCGTTTCCGTGCCGGAGCTGATATCAGTGTGACGGCTGTTGAAATGATAATCCACTGTCTCTCTGCGGTAGCCGAGGGAGAAATAGAGAAGATCGGGGAAGAGCTCCAAGGTGTCGTCGGCGTAATAGCCGAGGCTCTCTTTCCGGAACTTGTTATCATCGGTGCTTTCGAAAAAGGCCGCGAAGGATTCTGCATCCTGCGAGAGGTCGTACCGGTAGTAATCGAGCCCTACGGTGAGGGTGTTCTGCCGGCCGAAGAAGCGGTCTTTCCGAAGGTACTGGGGAGTGACTCCGTAGGTGTCGATCGTGTTGTCGTTGGTGAAAAAGAAACCACGGTAGTTCGACCGCACCTTGCTCTTGTCATAGAGGAGGCCGAGTCGAAAGGTGCCACCCTCCTTGAGGTCGAGGTACGGGGTGAGCTGGAGGTAGTATTCCTTCGTGGTGGCGTCGTCGTCGGGGAAAAGGCTGTCTCGCCGCGAGACGCCGCTGTCCAGTTGCGATTGCAGGAGGAACCCGGGAAGCCCGTACCGGTCAGACTTGATGCCCCCGCTCACATCCACCCCAACCCACTCGCTTGGATTCAGGGAGAGGGTCCCGCCTCCAAAGCTGTTCCTGAAGGAGTTGTTCTGCCGGTAGCCGTCGGTGTTGCTGTAGCTGCCGTTCACCGCGAGGTTGACCCAATCGTTGCCCAGGCTGATCCCCGCCTCCTCCCGGTGAGTTTCGTAGCTTCCCAAGCCGCCACCCACATTGAAGTGCACGCCGGGCGCTCCCTTCTTGGTGATGATGTTCACCACTCCGCCTGCGGCGTTGTCGCCGTAGAGCACGGCGGCACCGCCGCCGCGGACGACCTCGATCCGCTCGATCCGGTCCAGGGGGATCTGGGTCCAGTCGATTCCGCTCAGATCGATCTTGTTGACCCTTCTCCCATCGACGAGGAGGAGGGTGTTGGATCCGGCGGTTTCTCCACCCCAGCCGTTGATACCCACGGTGGCGGTTCGGCCTGTGCCCAGAATATCTCGCACCTCGATGCCCGCCTTGTCTCGAAGGACGTCGGGAACGGTCTGCGCCGTGGTGGCCTGGATATCCTCCGAGGTGATGACCGCCACCGACGCCGGGACCTTCTCCGTTGGTTCCTCATAACGGCTGGCGGTGACCACCACCTGTTCGAGTTTCTTCTCCTCCGCCTTCTGAGCTGGTGCCGAAGGTGGAAGCGCCAGTGCGCCTACGAGAGTCACAATCAGGAGAGCATTGGTTTTCATAGGGCCTCCAGACCATTACTACAGTATTGCTCTTTCTCCTTAGATCCCGTCGCTTTGTTATACCACTGGGCCGAACCGAGACCGGAGCGGCGGCCTTCCCAAAACTGACGTGTCAACCGCACAACCTCAAGGATTGGCCGAACAGCTCAAGCCGCCCGAGTTCGTTCAGCCGGGCTCTAACGCAGGATATCTCCTGCATCCCACGAGTGAGGAGCAGATGCCACGCCTCCGGGATACCATAAAACCCTTCCGACGAAGCGGCGAGAACCGCTACATCGCACGGTGAAGCGAGGGTAGCCACCGCCTCCTCGGGTTTGAAACCGTCGGGAACCGTCTCACTGTCAGCGAGGTACACGATCAGGCCTCTCTTCATCTCTGCTTCCTCCCGTCGAATGTGATGGCGTCCTTCCAACTGGTCTCTGCCTCGGTGCGGTCCGCGACCTAGCCACCGCTGAGAAGGGCCCGGAGAGAGCCGCCGCCAGCCCTGCGGCGGCTCTCCGGGAAATGAGGTAGAGGGTGAGCGAACGGTGCCAAAAAAAAATCCTTAAGCCGTTTCCAGCTTAAGGATTGCACCCAGTTTCCTT
>JAGFXI010000310.1 GCA_017861095.1 Deltaproteobacteria bacterium
GATCTGCTGTTTCTGCCGCTCGAACTGGACTCGGAGCATCATGATGATGTCTGCGCCCTTGATCGCCTCGTTGATCGAGTGAGAGACCCCGACCCCCAGCTTGTCAATCCCCCGGGGCATCATCATGGGGGGACCGGCCACCGTCACCGTCGCCCCCATCTTGGTCAAACCGTGGATATTGGAGCGGGCAACCCGGCTGTGAGCGATGTCACCGACGATGGCGATCTGCAGCCCTCCAATCCTGCCCCGCTTCTCCCTAATGGTGAACATGTCGAGGAGCGCCTGAGTGGGGTGCTCGTGGGCACCGTCCCCGGCGTTGATGATAGAGTGGCGAACCAGCCTGGCCAGCAGATGAGGCGCTCCCGAAGCACTGTGTCTGATCACGACGATATCCGGATTCATCGCCTCGAGGTTCTTCGCCGTATCGATGAGGGTCTCACCTTTTACCACACTGCTCGTGGAGGCCGAAATGTTGATGGTATCCGCGCTCAACCGTTTGGCGGCAATCTCAAAAGAGGTCCTCGTCCTCGTGCTCGGTTCATAAAACAGGGTGATGACCGTCTTGCCCCTGAGGGTCGGGGCCTTCTTCACTTCCCTGGTAGAGATCTCCTTGAACGCTGCGGCGGTATCGAGGACGAGGTTGATCTCATCCACCGAAAGCTGCTCGATACCAAGAAGGTCCTTGCTCGCCAGCCGCATAGCTTTCCCCCAGTCGCGGGCGGGTGCATCCTCAGTTCCGCTCCAGGAACCATTAGCTCTCAGTTGGTCGCACCCCTGCGCCCCGTGTTCTTGGTGACCGGGCTCCGTGAGCCCACAAAAAAAGGCCTTCCCGCCTTACGGGAAGGCCTGCTGCTCAGCCTCTTGCCTTACGTGGTGGCGTGCCCCCATTCCTTGTCACACCCTCAGGGGTCCAAAACCGAGGAAATGCAACGAGTTAGTTTCACTGGGGGAGATTCTAAACAAAACCGTCCTGCATGTCAATCCTGTTGGCGGCGGCTTCGCTCCTAGCCCGCATTATGCACGCGCCGCCGTCGCGAGATCGTGGAGATGGTCGTGCCACCGGGCAACCGCAAGGGCTCGGACCTGAGGCGTACTTTTCTCAGTATGCCACAAGGTCCGAGAGCCGAGGACGCCCGGCTTCCGGCTGTGCAAAACGGGGCGGAGCCGGAGGCAGGGTCATCTGCGAAACAAAACGCATCCGGAGCCACTACCTTCTCCTCGATGTAAGGCAGGCCTCCCGGACTTTGGACGCCACCCCGCTACAGGGCAGGGCCTCACCCTACACTATCAATGACGCGATCACGCCCTGGCGTGACGCCTTTGTGGAGCAGATCACCCTGCCTCGCGCCATTCGATCGCGGCTGGAAGCCGCTCCCACAGAGTTCCTGCCCACAGAGCCTAAAGCTCGGAGAGACGGACGGCCACATCAGCGGTCGCAGCAGGTGATTCGTGCATAATGCGGGCTAAACCCTTGGTAGACTATCCCCCGGCTGGAGAACAGGGGCATCCACCGAGACCGTCTCCGGATACTTGAGTCCCGTGCCGGTGTTGAGGAGGACCACCTGCTCCTTCGCGGTAATCCAGCCCTCCCGGGCAAGATGCACTGCGGCGGCGAGGGTTGCGGCCCCCTCGGGACAGACGAAGACCCCTTCTGCCCCAGCCAGCATCTGCTGCGCCCGGAGGATCTCGTCATCCGTCACCGCCACCCCGCAGCCGTTGGTCGCGTACACCGCCTCGAGAACGAGGAAATCTCCGAGCGCCTTGGGCACGGTGATGCCGAAGGCGACGGTGTGAGCGCCTTCCCAGAACTCCGACTCGCCCTTCCTTTCGCTCCATGCCCGCACAATAGGAGCGCAGCCCGTCGCCTGCACCGCCACCAGCCGCGGCAGCTTGTCGCCGATCCAGCCGATCTCCTGGAGCTCCCGTAGGGCCTTGTAGATCCCGATGATCCCAACGCCCCCGCCCGTGGGGTAGAGAATGACGTCTGGCACCTGCCACCCGAGCTGCTCCGCCAGCTCCAGGCCCATGGTCTTCTTGCCCTCGATCCGGTAAGGTTCCTTCAGGGTGGAGGCGTCGAACCATCCATACTCGGCTACCGCTCTCGCAATGATCTTTCCCGCATCGCTGATGAGCCCATCCACCAGGTAGAGGGCGGCACCCGCCACGGCAACCTCTTTCCGGTTGATGGCCGGAGCTCCTTTGGGCATGACGATGACCGCCTTGATCCCTGCCCGGGCGCAGTAGGCGGCCCAGGCGCCTCCGGCATTGCCGTTGGTCGGCATGGCCGACATGGTTACGCCGAGCTCCTTTGCCCGCGATGCGGCTAGCGCCGCGCCCCGGGCCTTGAAGGTGCCGGTGGGGATCAGGCCTTCGTCCTTCATGAGGAGACGGGGGATACCTACCCTGGCGCCGACGCGCTCCAGAGGAAGGAGGGGCGTCATGCCCTCGCCGAGAGAGACCACGTGCTCCTGCTCGCGAACCGGAAGGAGCTCCCGATAGCGCCAGAGCGTAGGGGGGCGACTCGACAGGGCTTCCCGGCGAAAGGCGTCTTTCACCCGTTTCAGGTCGTACCGCACGAGTAGGGGGCCGCCGCAGGAGCAGAGCTGCGTGACCTGCTCGCTCTCATAAGCGGCGGAACACTTGCTGCATTCGAGGTGGGACACGTACATGGAATGGGGCCTCCTACATCAACATTGATTCTTTCTCGAAATCGGTGCAAAATCACCGTACGTCGTCATAGCTATTCCAGGCTCAAAGACGAGTCAATAAGAAAATCCCACTTCCCGGGATCGCATCTCTCGTATTCGCTGACACTGAGGGGATTTGCGCGTCCGCGGATTACCCTCCTTTAGGACTCTGCCCTCACGCCGAGGTAGACAGATGACTCAGACTACCCTCGCTGCGCTCCGAAAGCGGTTCGAGGGTGAACCCTTCGCCAGAGCGGTAGGGATGAAGCTCCTCACCGTGGCGGAGGGGTATGCCCTCGTTGAGATGACCTGCACCAGGGAGATGGAGAACATCTTCTCCATGGTCCACGGCGGAGCCATCTTCACCCTCCTCGACGAGGCCTTCCAATTCGCCTGCAATTCGCACGGGACCGTTGCCGTGGCCCTCAACGTCAACGTTACCTATCACCGAGCTCCCGAACCGGAGAGCACCTTGCAGGCCGAGGCAAAGGAAACCCATCGCAGCCGACGAACAGCAAGCTATCAGATCCTTGTTCGCGATGAACGGAGCCGGCTCATTGCCAGTTGCCAAGCCCTCGCCTATCGACGGGAGGATCGGTTACCCTTCTTGGATGAATGACAACGGAGGCTATCAAGTATTTTAATCAACCGGTGCGAAATGGAAGGAGATGAGAAGATGAGAGACGTAGTCATCGTTTCAGGAACGAGAACCCCGGTTGGAGCGTTCGAGGGATCCTTGCGGTCGACGCCGGTCGTGCAGCTCGGCGCCCTCGTCCTCAAGGAAACACTGAAAAAGGCGGGACTTCGGCCTATTGCCGGAGCCGAGTTTACTCGTGTCGAGCCTGACCCTCTGAAGGGGGTCGGCATGACGGCGCTGGAGAAGGGGGGGCACGACTACGCCGAGTCCCTGAGGCCGGTCCAGATCGACGAGGTAGTCATGGGAAACGTGG
>JAGFXI010000311.1 GCA_017861095.1 Deltaproteobacteria bacterium
TTTCGCGCCTCGGTATTTACAAATCCCACTTCTTTAGGGTAGAGTTCTTCTTGACAAGGGGCGACACTGCGGCACGTTCGCGAAGTCGTAGGGTACCTGCACAGGCACAATGAACTGAGGGGGAAACCGCCCGTCCGCTCGGCAGCCGGTGACTTTTCAGAGGCGCACATGAAAGAGGAGAAGCGGGAACGCATCCGCTACGATGTTCGTTACGCGGTGCTGTTGAAAACGCCAAGCGGTGCAGAGCGAGGGGTAACCCGAAACCTCAGCGGAACTGGTGCCTGCATTTGTTGCCCACGCGCTCTCAAGCCAAAGGAAACCTTCCTCCTGGACATTGAATTTCCCGGCGGACCTCCTTTCCAGGTTCCGGCGCAGGTAGTGTGGGTGCGTCAGCCTGACGCCGATGACGAGACCAGGGCCCCGATGATGGGCATTCGCTTCGTCTACTGATAGGCACGTCCCCCCGTTTCTTTCACCAGACCCAAGAGAGCGATCCCACCCTGCCGCCACGAACATTGGCGTTTCGACCACCTGCCAGAACGATCTGGACAAACTCTTCTAATACCGACTCATGGTGATTTAATCCGCATCATCCACGGGGCGCCCTTTCGCCACGGAGGTTGCTCCACCCTATGGGAAGCTGGGAACGATGGCCCGTGAGGAGCGGGTTGATATCGCGGCAAAGGCTTTTCCTGGCGCGCCTCCTGTGGCATAATACTCACTCTTGATTCCGGAGAGGTTCTCCCGGGACTAATGCTTGCGACACCTTGGGACGGAGCGGCAATGATCGGAAACTCGAATGATAGCGGGAGGCACGGAGATCACGATGACGCGGCGGCAGAAAACCTGGTCGCCGAAGGAATAGCCACGGCGGTCGCGGTGGCCTTACTCGCAACCGTAGCGTTCTTCCTTTTCCGAGGATAGTAGGGACGTCGACGCAATCGCCTGCCCATGATGTTAAGGACTGACAGCCTTGGCGAGGTGGGCTAGAAGACTACTGCTCTTTGGCATCGCACTCGCGCTGGCGGTGGTTGTCGCGCTCGTGGTGGCGGCGAGGTTCATTGACCTGGACCGCCTCGCCGGGTTCGTCTCCCAACAGGTGCGAGAGGCAACTGGTCGGGAGTTTACCGTAGCACGGGGGCTCAAGGTCAAGTTCTTCCCCGCCATTGTCGTCGTCGCCCACCAGGTACGCCTCGGCAACGCCTCCTGGGGTTCACGGCCCGACATGCTCCGGGTTCGGCGTGTGGAGGGTTCGATCGCCCTGCTACCGCTCTTTCGCGGCGACATACAGATAGGGGGTCTCGTCCTGGTGGAGCCCGACCTTCTCCTCGAGACCGACGGGAAGGAAGCGGGGAACTGGCTCTTCGAGAAGCCCGGGTCGCCCTCGGCGAGCCGGGCTCCAGGCTCCGGGAGCGGGTCGTCGCCGGCCGTGGGCCTGAGCAGTATTACCCTCGAGAAAGGAGTGGTAACCTATCGCAACGGGAGAACCCGTGAGGAGGTGGGGCTGTCACTGGATCGCTTCACCATGAAGCGCCCCGCCTTATCCGCGATGAATACCGTGGATCTTGCCGGATCCTTCCGCGGTCAGCCCTTTACCCTCTCGGGCCAAATTGCCTCCCTCGAGGCGTTCCTCGCCCGCCGAACCCCCCTCCCGACGAAGCTTGCCCTCGCGACGGAGGGAGCGACGGCCAAGCTCGAGGGCATGATCGACACGGACAGCAGCGGCCCTGTGCCCGACCTGACGGTGAAGGTTCACGTGGAAGAGACCTCGGGCCTGGTGAAACTGGCGGGCAGGCCGGTCCCCATACCTGTGCCGCTTGATCTGGCGGGAAAGCTCACGGCCAGAGAGAAGAGATACAGGTTGGAGGGCTTCGAGATCACCTCGGGGCAGAGCAAGGCCTCGGGGAACCTGGCTGTCCACCTCGACACCCCTCGACCGGAGCTTACTGCGGTCGTCGACTCCCCCATCATCGATCTCTCGGGGCTCGATGGGACGGAGCGGGAGGGCGGCCACGAGATGCCGGTCCGAGGCCGGCGTCTGTTCAGCGACGCTCCCATCGCCTTCGGCATGCTGCGGGGAGTGGATGGTCGTCTCCAGCTCGGGGTCGCCCGCCTGATACTTCCCAACAAGTTCCAGCTCGAATCGGTGGTCCTCCACCTCGCTCTCCGGAACGGTCGCCTGGATGTGGACCCGCTCAAGTTTGCGGTCGGGGGCGGAACGGTGGCGGGAAAAGCGGCAGTGGCTGCGGCCCCAAACCGGGCACCGGGGCTTTCGGCGAGGCTTGTGGGCAGCGGCATCAGCATCGAGCGGCTGGCGGCGAACGCAGGGTACGGCCACACAGTTTCGGGAGGCAGGGCCGACCTGAATGTCGATATCTCCGGCAGCGGCAGCTCAGTGCAGCGCCTCATGTCCGGGCTCAACGGCGAGGTGTGCGTCGTCAGCGGCCCGGCCAGGCTCTCCGGCGCCGCCCTGGACCTGGGCGATGACGTGCTCACCCGGTTCCTCGACACGGTCAATCCCTTTCGGAAGCGGGACAGGTACACCGATCTCACATGCGCCGTGGTGAGGTTGCCCGTGCGGAACGGTCTCGTCACGATCGAGCGGACCGTGGCATACGAAACCACGAAACTCAGCACGGTGGTCGCGGGAACCATCAACCTCAAGACCGAGGCGCTCGATCTCGCTATCCGACCGACGATCAAAGAAGGCCTCGGCATGGCCGGGGTTCCGGGTCTTGCCGAACTGGTGCGCCTTACCGGCACCCTGGCGGAGCCAAAGATCGAGATCGATACCCTGGCCTCGGCGCGCGTGGCGCTCTCGGTGGGCGGTGCGATTGCCACGAGCGGACTGTCGCTGCTCGGCGAGGCTCTTTTCATGAAGGCCACTTCTGATCTTCATCCCTGCCAGACGGCGCTCAGAGGGGCAGGGGGAGACCCGGCTCGAAGTGGTCCCGGACAGCCGCCGGCAACGACCCGGAAACAAGGCGGGATTGGGGGCCTCTTTCAGGATCTCCGGGGAAAATGACGGGGCGCCCTCGACCACGGGCCTTGAATCGCGTCTTGGCAATTTCCGGTCCTGACTTCTCTGGCCGCTAGCAACCGCCTGTCGATCACCCGTCATCGATTGCCGATCTCAGACTGAACCGTTCTTCGGATGCCGCGCCGAGCCGCTGTTCGTCTTGCCGAGCCGTTGGACCAAAGTCCAATAGACAACTCTCCCTCCTTTGATTACCATAGGAGCCGACTTTCAACCAGCGGCGACGTGTCTGCCCTTGGGGGAGAAGTGGTTTCATGGGAACGCCAAGATGGGATCCGGTGATCCTATCTCCAGCCTCCATTGTCCCCACGGGAGGGGCGACAGTCCGGGCAAGGGTAACATCGACTTCGAGATAATGGGTGTCACCTAGATGCTGCGGCGTGTGCAGAAAGTGGATGGGTTGGAGCCACGGAACTGATCGTGGAGTTTGTTTCCATTTACTGGCCAGTGAGTAACGGCCGGTGTCTTCACCAAAAGAGAAAGGAGAAAGTACCGATGAAGAAACTATTTGTGTTCATGGCTGTGGTGATCTTCGCCCTTTTCTTTGTCGGGACGGTGAGTGCCCAGGAGAAGAAGGCGGAATCCGCAGCGG
>JAGFXI010000312.1 GCA_017861095.1 Deltaproteobacteria bacterium
CGTAGGTGAGGTCTCGTGGGTGGAGAGTCTGCCTAGGCAGATTCCTCGTATGCCATAAGGGGAAGACGGCTGGCCGGGACCAGCCCCACCTCCTGAGCCCGTCCGAGGAGGAGCTCGGCGGCCTTCCGCCCTGAGGGGCCGAGATGGAAGCTGAAGTCATTGACATAAAGGTCGATGTGCTGGCCCACCACCGCCGGTGACATCTCCTGGGCGTGGGCGAGAACGTATTCCATGACCCGCAGGGATCCGGAGCTGGCGGCTGTGAGAGAGGCACGAATGGCCCGATCCACCTCCATGGCGACCTCGGAACCCAGGTCGCGGCGGACGGCGATCCCGCCGAGGGGAATGGGGCTTCCGGTTTCGGACTCCCACCATTCTCCCAGATCGAGCAGGAGCTCGAGGCCGTATTCCCTGTAAGTGAATCGGCCCTCGTGAATCACCAGGCCGAAATCAGCCTCGCCTTGGGCCACGGCTGGCATAACCTCGAAGAAAACCATCTGGCGGAGGATCGGCTCCCTTTTCAGGTAGAGGCTGAGGAGAAGCCGTGCTGTAGTCAGCTCGCCCGGGGCGGCAACGACTCCCGTTTGGAGCTTGCCGAGAGCGGTTCCGGGCCTGGCTACCAGAACGGGCCCGCAGCCGTGGCCGAGGGCCGCCCCTGCATGCAAGAGAGCGTAGGTGTCCCGCACCCGCCCCAAGGCGCAAAAGGAGAGCTTGGTCACTTCCAGTCGCCCACCGAGGGCCCACTGGTTCAAGGTCTCCACATCGGCCAGCACCGGCTGAAAGGTGATCGATAGGGATGTTCCGCCACCCAGCTCGGCGAAGATGTAGGTGTCGTTGGGGCAGGTGGAGTAGCCGATCCGGAGGGGTTTCATCGCCGCCTGTTGAGGTAGTTGAGTACCGCCAGCTGGGCCCGCTCCTGAGCCGCGTCCAAATCCCATCGGCTCTTGTCGCGGTCGCCGGCGCGATTGCTGATACCCCGGATCTCCGCAGTCCGAAAGCCGAAGCATCTGCCTGCCAGGGCCAGGGCGTACCCTTCCATGTTCTCGGCCAGGGCATGGAACCGCTGAGCTCTCGCCTCGGCCTGCTCGGGTTCAGCCGAAACGCCGACCACGGTGAGAAGGCTTCCTCGGCGCACTCCGGCTGCCGGCTCGACCGCAGCCGTCACCTCATCCACGAGGGATTGATCGAGGGCGACTCTCTGCACAAGGTCGGCGAGACCCATCGCCCGGGCGTCTCCCTCCCCTGCCCCTACGAGGACCCCCAGTTCCGCGAGAATCTCCTCGTCGGCTGCGACCAAATCTCCCATGCCGCAGCCCGAGCCCGGGAGGGCGCCCGCAGAGCCGACCATGATGGCTGCCTCCGGTAGGCCCAGGGCGGCGAGTCTCCCGAGGGTTAACGCCGCCGATACGACCCCCACACCCAGGGCGACAAGTCTGACCAGACCGGGACCGACCGCGGCCACATGGTGGGGACAGTGGCCCTGAGGCGTCTCCAGTTCGGCATCCAGCTTGGCCACCAGCAGAGCGAGCTCCTGCTCGATGGCCGCTACAACCCAGACGCTCACGTCACTCCTCCCTTGGCCGCCAGCCGATCGATTCCACCCCTACGAGCCCTGACGCTCGGCCCGATCATCTGCAGGAAGCGCCGTTATTCCTCGTTTCACCAGGTCGATGATCTCCGGAATCCATCGGCTCGCAGGTGAGGCCCCGTCTCGCCGCCCCGTCGGTGAGAGGTCGAGGAACTGGACGTAGAGGAATCGGTCCAGGATGCACTCTATCAGGAAGGCCGCGACCCGGGGATCGAAGTCCCGGCGGAGTTCGCCGCGCTCTCTCGCCTCTTCCACAAGGGATTGAATGAATTTCAGAGACTCATGTTCGAGTTCCTGAAGGATCTGCCTGCTCGCAGGGGCATCTCCGGTGAACCTGATGTGATAGTAGATGCGCGCCAGGCCGGGGTGACGGCGGATGAAGTCAGTTCCGACGCGAACGACCTTCTCGATTTGCTCGAAGAAGGGCCTCTCCTTGTTTTCGTCCCGCACGGCCCGCAAGTAATCCTTGACCTGGTTGAAGGCCATCCGGTAGACGAAGGCAAAGAGGCCGCTCTTGCTTTGAAAGTATTTGAAGAGGGCGCCCTTGGAGATCCCGGCCCGCTCTACCACCACATTCATGCTGGCCCTGGCGTACCCCTTGCCGGCGAATTCGTCCACAGCAGCCTCGACAATGCGCTGCTGCTTCTTCGACTCCAAATTCAAGAACATCCTGGTGACACTGGGTTCCACGCTCACCTCGCCTCATTCCGTCTGGTCGTGACCACATGGTCATTCTATGGGAAACCAACTCCCTTGCAAAGGAGAAAGAACGATCCGGCAGGCACGTATAGAGACCGCTTCTGTACCAGGAGTAGCCGCTGGCATCTCTGAGGATAGCGAGGGCGAGAGTGAAGGGGGGGTGAGAGGCTGGCCGATAACCCCAGAGACCTTCTCCCCTCCCCCTCGGGAGGGGGAGAGGTTGAAGGTGAGAGGGATGATGCTATCCGTCGATTGCGCAGAGCCGATACCGAATTCAAGGATCGCTCAGCGTAGCTATCTCCATGATCGGCCTTAGTGCGCCTCATCGTACAAGAGGTCTTCTTCCCGGAGCTTGCCGCTGAACAAGCGGTATACCCACGCCTGATAAAGAATGACGACGGGCACGAAGATCAGGGCGACGACCAGCATGATTTTCAGAGTCAGCGGGCTGGATGCGGCGTTGGCGACGGTGGCGCTCGCAGCGGCATCGATACTCGAGGGGAGAAGATTCGGGTACAGCCCGATCACCCCGAAAAGGGTCGCGGCCACGATGGTGAGGCCGGAGGCCCACCAGGCCTTCCACCACGCGGCTCGCCCTATGAAAACCCTGGTCATGAGGAGGGCAACAACAGAGAGGAGCGGCACGACGAAGAGAAGGGGCATCTGGAGGTAGTTGCCATAGAGCCTGGTTGCAACTCCAGTCGCCGCGAGGAACATCACGGCCACGACGACGAGCACGGGCCAGAGCCTCTTCGCCATGGTTGCCGCCCGCTCATGGAGTGCCCCTTCCGCCTTGATCGCCAGCCAGAGGGAGCCGTGGACTAGGAAGAGGAAGACGAACAGGGCACCCCCGAGAATGCCGTAGGGGTTCAGCAAGGTGGAGAGGGTGCCCCGGTAGATGCCATCGGCGTCGATGGGAATGCCGCGGAAGATATTGGCGAAGGCAACTCCCAGCAAAAGGGCGGGGAAAAAGCTGCCACAGACCAGACAGAAATCCCAGAGCTTCCTCCACGCCGGATGGTCGATCTTGCCCCGAAACTCGAAGGCCACGGCCCGGAAAATCAAGGCAAAGAGGACCAGCATGAGGGCGGAATAGAGAGAGCTGAAGAGAAGGGCGTAGGCCCGGGGGAAGGCGGCAAAGGTGACACCGCCTGCCGAGATGAGCCAGACCTCGTTCCCATCCCAGAATGGCCCCATGGCATTGTAGATGATCCGTCGTTCGTTGTCGTTCTTGGCAAGGACCGGCATGAGGCTCCCGAGCCCGAGATCGAAGCCGTCGAGCATGAAATAGGCGGCCCAAAGAACTCCCCAGAGGATGAACCAAATGGTCTCCAGCATGAT
>JAGFXI010000313.1 GCA_017861095.1 Deltaproteobacteria bacterium
CGGCGGCCATCATCACGGGAGTGCGACAACAAGCGCCACGGTCGCGACCTCGGAACATCGAGAACAGTAAGGACTAACAGTCCCAATCAAGACGGAGATGACGCGATGCAAGCGCGTGGACCGCTCATGGTGGAGCACCGGCTCATCGAACGCATGCTTGCCGTAATGAGGCAAACACTCGATCGGATCGCGAGCACGGGGGCAGTCGATCCAGTATTCGTCGACACGGCCGTCGACTTCATCGTCACCTACGCTGATCGGACTCATCACGGCAAGGAAGAAGACATCCTCTTCAGAGACCTACAAGACAAGAACCTGTTGGAGGCGGACAGGCGGGTTATGAACGAGCTTATAGAGGAACATATCTTCGGTCGACAGACGACGAAGGCTCTCATTCAGGCAAATACTCGCTACCGCCGGGGTGACGCCTCAGCTTTGGAGACCATCGTGGCAAAACTGCGTACTCTTGTGGACTTCTATCCGAAGCATATCGCGAAGGAGGACAAGGTATTTTTCCCTGCCTCCCGGGCCTATTTCTCCGATGAAGAAGACCAGGCTATGCTTGCGGAATTCTGGGAGTTCGATCGAAGGATGATCCACGAGAAATACAAGAGAATCGTCGACAACATCCAAGGGAGGTGATGGGCCCGGACAGGAAGGGTCAGGTTACGCCGCGAAGCGCGAGGAGCCTAACCCTCGCCATTGCGGACGTTGGAGCCGGGCGCACGGTATCAGTCTCTGGCAGACGATCGGCTATAACCGAGCGGACACGGTGGCCGCTCGGTTTGGTCGTCCCCAGGATAGTTACCCCGCGGCACCCGGGCGACGGGAGTTTCGCGAACAAGGCCCGGCAAGTCGCAACCTACTTGATCATGTAGCCGAAGATTACCAAGAGACCGGAGAGGTCCGATGTGAAAAACAGGGCAAGTTGACCTCGATCTGGTTACCCGCTGGATAGCGATCTCCGAAGGTCGGCTTGAGTGTATCCGCGAGATACCTCGTCACATCGGCACGATGGATTGCGTTGACCGGAGCCCACGTTACGAAGAGACCATCCCGCCCGTATGTCGCGAGCCGCTGATCGCTCCGTTCTTGAGTGAGCCGATTCCGAATAGGTCCCTCTCCCACCCTCAGGACTACGGGATTCCCGGGGTCATGCCAAATCACATAGACTCCCTCCATACCAATAAGACTCTCGTGGTCGAGCTCAACCTCTCCTAGTTTACACCACGACCCCCCTTCGCCCTTGGACCATTCAACAAAAGCGGTCATTGAGGTCTCTCCCCCTTTTCCAGTCACCATGATTTCTTCATGCAAGACTCTTGCCGACCCCGCAGGAGAAGAAATCGGAGAACCCGATGCTCAACGACTCGAACACCGGAGTTTCCGTGTGCAAGCTGGAACGCTGCTGAAAGGTTGGCGTATGAACCGGGGCGGGGTACTAAGGGGCATAGCCCGGTTGAAAGCGACGGCGTCTCGTGCATAATGCGGGTCAATTCTTTGGCGGCTCGCCGCTCCGGGAGGAGAAGACATGAGGAGAGGAAAACGGCATCACTCAGAAGGTCGAGATACCGGAATGGCGATCTCCCGTAGGGTGACAAGTTATACTTTTGGTTGTACTGGCGCCCGTAGCGGTTGGGCTGAGGTCAAGGCCACCCGTGCGCCGATTCGGGGATGATAGACGATGAGCGGATCTTGGTGGACGGGGATTTTGTGGAACCAGCATTGCCGGCTCTCGCGAAAGGAGAGCTGGCCGCCCGGTCATGAGCAGAACTGAGGAGGCAAGCTATGGCGAAGGCTATCAGAATGTACAGATGCGGTGGACCCGACGTCCTGGTGTGGGAGCCGTACGATCCCGGCCAGCCCGGATCTGGCGAAGTGCTGCTTCGTCAGGAGGCAGTCGGTCTCAACTTTATCGATATCTATCATCGTACCGGTCTCTATCCCTTGCCCTCGCTGCCCGCTACACCGGGGGTGGAGGGCGCCGGCGTGGTGGAGGCGGTCGGCGTGGGAGTGACCGAGGTTGCGGTTGGCGACCGAGTAGCCTATGCGGGAATGCCACCCGGAGCATACGCGGAACTTCGACTCATTCCCGCGCACCGCCTCGTGAAACTTCCGGACTTCATCGCCACTCGTCAGGCTGCGGCCATGATGCTGCAGGGGATGACGGCGCGCTACCTGGTGCATGGTTGTTATCCGGTACGATCCGGCAGCCGCATCTTGATCCATGCAGCGGCGGGTGGAGTCGGCCTAATCGTCTGCCAGTGGGCCAAGCATCTTGGCGCCACGGTGATCGGTACGGTCGGCTCACCGGAGAAAGCCGAAATCGCTCAGGCCCACGGCTGCGATTACCCTGTTCTCTACGACCGAGAGGACCTGGTTTCCCGGGTGAGGTCCATCACTGCGGGCAAGGGTGTGGACGTGGTCTACGACTCGGTGGGGCAAGCTACCTTTGTGAAGTCGCTCGACTGCGTGAGGCCCATGGGTATGGTGGTGAGTTTCGGTCAGTCCTCCGGGGCGGTCCCGCCGTTCGACCTGAGTATTCTCACTGCCAAAGGCTCACTGTTCCTCACCCGACCCAGCGTCATGAACTACACGGCGGCCCGGGAAGACTTGCTCGCCCATGCCCGCGATCTTTTCGAGGTCGTGAGCAAGGGTGCCGTGAAGATCAAGATTCAGCAGACTTACCCGCTGGCGGAGGCTGCGCGCGCCCAGCGTGATCTGGAGAGTCGCAGGACGACTGGATCGAGTATCCTGATCCCTGGGTAGGGAAGAGAGGCCCGCCGACGCAGCGGAGTCACTGGCACCGCTTCTCTTGAGAATATGACCCGAGAGCCGGGCAACAAACCCCTCAAGGTCACCCGGCCCAAGCGCAAGGCCAGCCTGCTGGTCAATCCGAGCAAGCAGAACCGCCCTGTTTGCCGCCAGCCGCTGGCGCAATCAGGGAATCGTTGACAGGGCACCAGATCTCGTGTCACAGTGCTTCTATCCGGTGTCGTCGTCTTGATGAAGGTTGAACTCTCCCGGTGGTTTCGTCGGACTTACACTTTCTCATCATCAACACCATCCATCCGTTGTGCGGGGCAGAATTTGGGTGGAACTTGGCGCAGTGGTCTCCAATCCGACTTGTTGACTAACGCAACGCAGGTAAAGGAGGCGGACTATGAAAGTATTGGTCGTATTCTATTCCATGTATGGCCACGTCCATCGCCTGGCAGAGGCAGTTGCAGAGGGAGCCAGAAGTGTGAAGGGGGCGGAAGTGGAACTGCGGCGGGTTCCAGAAACCCTACCTCGGGAAGTGCTCGAGAAAATGGGTGCACTGGAAGCTCAGAAAACCTTTGCGCACGTTCCGATCTGCACCGTAGATGAACTCGGCGCCGCTGATGCCATCATCTTTGGGACCCCTACACGCTTCGGCAATATGTGCGGCCAGATGCGTCAGTTCCTTGATGCTACGGGGCAGCTTTGGATGAAAGGGGCCTTGGTGGGCAAAGCGGGAAGCGTGTTCGCCAGTTCGGCTACTCAACACGGGGGCCAGGAATCGACTATTCTCAGCTTTCACATCACTCTTCTCCATCATGGGATGGTAGTTGTCGGATTGCCCTATGCCTTTCAGGGTCAAATGCGC
>JAGFXI010000053.1 GCA_017861095.1 Deltaproteobacteria bacterium
AAGAACAGGGTGCGGTCGCCTTTGGTATCGATGGTCACCATCTTACCGCGAACCGCCTCGGACATTGCCTGGTGAATGTAGAGCAGGTTTGTCGTCTTTCCGCCCCGTCCCGGACCATAGTAGACGATCTTACACTGGACTTCGTTCTTGCTTAAATCGATGAAAGACACTCTTACTGCTCCCCACCAAGAATGGGTAAGAGATCCTCAGTAACTTTCACGGTCTTAAGACGAATTACCCCAAGCGAGACATCTTTGCCGAACAGCGTAATCAGAATGAAACCTCTGCCGACTTTAGTAAAGTGAATGTTCTCGTTCTTTCCTTTATGAAAAAGGAGGGCAAAATCATCTTCGCCTATCAGCTTTGCAATTTCGGCGGTCGCACCAAAGTTGGCAGCAGACAGCGCTGCAAGCGCCACCACATCAAGATTGGCTGGATCACCTCGATTTACGATCAGATTCCCGGAGCGATCCACCAGGAGGACACAATCAGCACCAGCTCTGAGCAAATCTTCATCGAGGATGGCGATGATACTGTTGATGGCTTCTTTGGAAAGTACCAGATCCATAAACACCCCGTCTCGCAGAGTCCCAGCCTACCACAGGGGAGCAATTTAGAGGTATGCTTCTAATTTCGCTGATAAATTCCGCCAGGGTCTTGTATAGCAGCATTGGTACAAAAATGCAAACATTTTTTTAATAATCACGCAGCCCTGCAGAAACTCAAGCACGAGTACACTGCGATATCACCCGGTACCCGACCATTGTCGGTTGCAGCAATGTACCTGCAGCATATTACCGCGGGGAGCCTGTGTGTATCACGTGGCGCCCCCTGGTCGGGAAGGTGCCTTCCCGCCCAAGACGGCCCCGACCCTGGCTCGACGCTCGTGCCCATTAGTCCAGCACTTGCCCGGTGTCCCATGCAACTCCCGTGCCTCAAGAAGGTTCCAACCGGTGGAAAAGTGGAGCTGCCGCAGTTTGTCGGACAGCCTCCGCCAGCCCTCCTGGGCGCGGCAGGAGCTCGCAGCGTGTTTTCAACAGCCTGCTACTCCAGGAGTCGGCGGAGGGCGACGAGTTCGTCGCGAATGGAGTCAATCGTCTCAAGCTCGTCGGCTTCGGCGCCCCGCAAGGCGGCAAGCTTCTTTCGGGCTCCAGCGATCGTGTAGTGTTCCTGGTAGAGGAGGGCCTTGATTTGTAGCAGTATGACGATGTCGCTGCGGCGGTATAGCCTCTGGTTGGCTGGCGTCCGAAGCGGTCGAACCACGGAGAACTCGCGCTCCCAGTAACGAAGAACGTGGGTGGGAACGCCAACAATTCGGCTCACCTCGGCGATTCTGAAGAACCGTTTGTCCGGGCTTCCCGGTCACGCGCGCGTGAATCTCATTTACCTCCTCGTCGGTGAGGCTTCGCTCGGGAGACCGATAGGTGATACGGAAGGCCAGACTCTTCCTCCCGGCCCCCACCTGACTCCCTCGGTAACAATCAAAGAGGGTGACCGACTCGGCATGCTCGGGCCGTTGCTCCGCAAGGAAATCCAGCACCCTCTGAGTCGGGAGATCTTCGGGGACCACGATGGCAAGATCGCGGTTAACCTCGGGGAAGCGGGGGAGGGTCCGGAATGTTTTCCGTTCGGTGGCCTTTTCCTCGAGAAGATCAAAATCCATATCGAAGAGAAAAGCGGGCCCGTTGACCTCGAAGGCCTCGAGCACCTCAGGGCGCACCTCACCGAGCACACCCAGCTTGGCGCCGGCTAAGTGAATTTCGGCTGCCGCCTCGGGTCGCAGGAAGGGAACGGCTGATGTCTGGCTCCAACGGGATCCCGAGATTCCGATTCGGCCCATAAGGGCTTCCACCACACCCTTGAGGTCAAAGAAATCAACGGCCTCGGCAGGCTCGTTCCATGAGGCCGGCCGCCGCGTGCCGGCGAGGAGCCCGCAGAGGTTGAACCGTTCTTCCGGGAGCTCCTCACTGCCGCGGGGGAAGAACACCTTGCTCAGCTCGCAGAGCCTCAAGTTTAGCTTCCGCTGCCGCTGGTTTCTTGCGGCCGTCTCCAGCATGCTGGGGATCAACGAGGTTCGTAGCACTGCCTGCTCTTCGGTCAGGGGATTCCGGATGGGCAACGAATGGAACCGTCGGTCGTTCGGGAGGATGCCGAGCCTTTCCGTGGCTTGCCGGCTGATGAAGGAGAAGGAAATGGTCTCAGAGAAACCGAGTCCGACGAGGGTCTCCTTGGCTAGTTCGCGAAAAGTCTGGGTTCGCGCCGGTTTGGCCGCCATGACCAGGGCGGAGGGGAGGGTGCTCGGGATATGGTCGAACCCCGCGAGCCGTGCCACCTCCTCCATGAGGTCCACCTCGCGGCTCAGGTCGGACCGAAAGGGCGGAGCAACGACCTCCAGAGAGTCGTCATCAATGGTACGAACCCGGAGATGGATAGACCTCAGGAGTCGACAGATCTCGGTCCGCGACAGGGCGAGGCCGAGGAACCGGACGCACCTGGAAACTCGGAGCCGGATGGGCTGTTGCCGGACAAGGGTGGGGTAGACATCGAGGCGCCCGCTGGCGAGCTCTCCCTTTCCCAACTCCACCATGAGCTGGGCGGCACGGTCGAGGGCCCTGATCACGCCCTCAGGATCCACGCCCCGCTCGAAGCGGTAGGAGGACTCGGAGACGAGACCGAGGCCCTTGGCGGTTCTGCGGATGCCGATCGGCTGGAAGTAAGCGCTTTCGATGAGGACGTTGGTGGTTTCAGACGTGATTTCCGAGTTTAGCCCGCCCATGATACCGGCGAGGGCCACGCCCCGGGCGGCGTCGCAGATGAGGAGCATATCTCCCCGCAGCGTGTGATTTTCGCCATCCAGAGTGGTGAAGGACTCGCCGGGCCGGGCCCGCCGCACCACGATCCGGTGGCCTTCCAGGCGGTCGTAATCGAAGGCGTGGAGGGGCTGGCCCTGCTCGAGCATGACGAGATTTGTCACGTCCACGATATTATTGATGGCCCTGATCCCGTGAGCCTGCAGACGTTGCCGGAGCCAGAGCGGCGAGGGTCCGATCTTCACGTTTCCAACCACCCGGGCGGCGTAGCGCGGGCAGAGGTCGGGGTCTTGGATGATCACCGAGGCCAGGGACTCCACCGGAGGCCCCGTTTCCTGAAGGACGATCTCCGGAGGTGTCCATGGCGCCGCGAAGAGGGCCGATACCTCGCGGGCGATCCCCAAGACGCTCAGACAGTCACCGCGATTGGGCGTGATGCTGACCTCGAGGATCTGATCCGCGAGGTCCAGCGCCTCCACCAGGGGCGTTCCAGGGCTTAGTCCGGCCGGGAGATTCATGATGGCGCCCGCATCGTCGCCAAGGCCAAGTTCCGCCTCAGAGCAGAGAACCCCCTCCGAGAAGACACCACGGACCTCTGCGGTGCGGATCTCGGTCCCGTCAGCGAGACGGGCACCTTCAAGGGCCAGTGGCGCTGTTTGACCTGGGGCAACGTTAGGCGCACCGCAGACCACCCGGTACGTTCGGTTTCCTCCCTCGACCTCACAAATTTGGAGATTGGCCGCTCCCGGATGGGGAGAGATACCGAGGATTCGGCCTACTACCACTCGCGATAGGCCCATGTTCCGGCCGCTCAAGGCCTCGACCTCGAGACCGGCCATGGTGAGGCGGCTCGCTATCTCTTCTGCAGATGCATCGCATCGAACATAGGTTCGCAGCCACTTGAGACTAACCAGCATGGCAGATCCGCTCCGATGAAGAGCCCACGGGCCTCCTCAGGGGGTGAAAAGGGCCGGCCTGCCGCGACCACGTCTCGGCGTAGCCTTGTTGAGCGGGTCACCCCGTCTTGCTTGACATGCAGCAGCCCTTGCCTGACGAGGAGGCGGATGAGAGGGTTCGGGCTAGAACTGCTCCAAGAACCTGAGGTCGTTCTCAAAGAAAAGGCGGAGGTCGTTGATCCCGAACTTGAGCATGGCGATCCGTTCCACGCCCATGCCAAAGGCAAAGCCCGTCACCTCGTGCGCGTCGTACCCAACCATCTTGAACACTTCCGGGTCCACCATACCCGAGCCCAGGATCTCGAGCCAGCCGGTCTCCTTGCAGACCCGGCAACCTCCGCCGCCGCACATGACGCACTGGATGTCCACCTCGGCACTGGGCTCGGTGAAAGGGAAGAAGCTGGGCCGAAACCGGAGACCCACCTTCGGACCGAACATCTGGTGCACGAAGACCGCCAGGATGCCCTTGAGGTCGCCGAAGGAGACGTCCTTGTCGACCATCAGCCCCTCGACTTGGTGAAACATGGGGCTATGGGTGATGTCGGAATCACGGCGGTACACCTTGCCGGGGGCGATGATACGAACGGGAGGCTTCCGCTTCTCCATGACCCGAACCTGGATCGGCGAGGTATGAGTCCTGAGGAGGATGGAGTCGGAGATGTAGAAGGTGTCCTGCATGTCCCGAGCCGGGTGATCCTTGGGGATGTTGAGCGCTTCGAAGTTATAGTAGTCGAGCTCGACCTCAGGACCCTCCGCCACTTCAAATCCCAGGCGCTGGAAGATACTTGTGATTTCCGTGCTCACCTGGGTGATGGGATGGAGGCGGCCGAGTTGGGGCACCCTCCCCGGGAGGGTGATATCAACAGCCGGACCCTTGCGAGACGCCGAAGTGACGCGTTCTCTCGCCGTCTCGAAGGCGCCTTCGAGACGAGCACGCGCCTCGTTGAGGACCTTACCGGCCTCAGGGCGCTCTTCAGCGCTCAGACCTCTCAAATCCTTGAAGAGCTGGGCGAGCTTCCCTTTGCGGCCCAGCACCTCAAGGCGAAGCCGCTCCAGAGCGGAGAGGTCGGGTACCCGGCCAAGCTCCGCAAGGTAGCTCTCGAGGAGAGTATTGATCTCTTGCTTCATGCTGGAGGCCAACCTCGGCAGGGATATCAGAGGTTCTGGCGGGCTGCTTCCGCGACCTTGGCGAAGCCCTGAGGATCTCGATAGGCGAGATCCGCAAGCACCTTGCGATCCAACTGAATTCCGGCCTTGGCGAGTCCGTTCATGAAACGGCTATACGACAGCCCGTGGGTCCGAGCTGCAGCGTTGATGCGGGTGATCCAGAGGGAGCGGAATTGACGCTTCCGCTGCCGGCGATCACGATACGCGTACCTCAGGGCCCTCTCCACCGTTGAACGGGCGGACCGCAACAGGTTACCGCGCGCTCCGCGGTAGCCCTTTGCCTCTTTCACGATCTTTTTCCGTCGCCTCCGGGAGGCGACTGCACCGGTAGCCCGTGCCATGATGCACCTCTCGTTTTCCTGTGTCTATCTCTGCCAGCCCTAAGAGCGATTACCGGAGTCGGTGCCGGACGCCTTTCGCCCCTAGCCGGGAGAGGTCTTGCCCCACGGCCCCGTCAGGGTCGCTCCAGACCCTTGAGGGGTGCGAGGAGTCCCTCAGGAATAGGGGAGGAGCCGCCGAATCGCTTTCATATTTGTCCCGCCCACGGTTTCCGGCTTGCGCAGATTACGTTTTCGTTTCGGCGATTTTTTCGTCAAGATGTGACTCTTTCCTGGCTTGAAGCATCGCGCCTTACCGGTGCCCGAAATCTTGAAACGCTTGGCTGCGCCGCGATTGCTCTTGAGTTTCGGCATACAACCTCCCCGCTGACTTCTCCCTATTGGAAGAAAAAATTTAAACTATTCCCACGCCCAGTGATTGTCAAGACCTTTTTGGCTGCCATACACCCGTGTGGTGCGAACTCGTCGGTCAGGAACGGACGGCTCGTGGTCGGACGCCTTCCTGCTGAAGCAGGGGGCGACGATGCGAGGTGTGCTCAGGAACGGGGCGTCAGCACCATCACCATATTGCGGCCTTCGAGTTTGGGCTGTTGCTCCACAACCCCAAGGTCTTCCGTGTCGACGACGATGCGCTCGAGCACCTTCAGACCCAGCTCAGAATAGGTAATCTCTCGACCGCGGAACATGATGGTGACCTTAGCCTTGTTCTTTTCACTCAAGAAGCGTTTGATATGGCGGAGTTTGAACTGATAGTCGTGCTCTTCTGTCTTGGGCCGAATCTTCACTTCTTTGACCTGGGTGACAGCCTGCTTCTTCTTGGCCTCCTGGGTCTTCTTGCTCTGTTGGTACTTGTACTTGCCGTAATCCATGATCCGGCAAACAGGAGGGGAGGCCTTCGGTGCCACCTCCACGAGGTCCAGTTTTTCCTCGCTGGCACGGGCAAGGGCGTCGGCGAGGGAGACGATCCCCAACTGGCTGCCATCAACACCGATGAGACGGACCTGGGGCGTCCTGATCTGTTCGTTGATGTTCACCTGCTTGATTATGTTGCTTCCCTCCTTTCTCGTCCAGAGTTTCCACGTGTGCGTCAACCCCCGGAGCTGCAAATCTCACGCCTAACACACGCTACTGAACCGGCCCTGCATATTGGCCGGTGATGCCGCCAGGGAGAGGGTAACGTGCTCCCCTCCAGGCGTCATCGGGCGCGAAGCATGCTCGAAGTGACCGCGCTTTCCTGCCGGATCAGATCGATGAAGCGGGGGAGCTCCATGAGGCCGAGATCTTTTCCGTCTCGCCTTCGTGGCGAAATCCCGTCGGCGGCCACCTCCCGGTTGCCCACCACCAGCATGTAGGGCACTTTCTGGAGTTGGGCCTCTCTGATCTTATAACTCAGCTTTTCGTTGCGAGTATCGTTTTCCACCCGGATGCCAGCCTCGAGGAGCGTGCGGTATACCTTCTCCGCATGGGGTATGTGCCGGTCCGTGACCGTGACCACGATCGCCTGGACTGGCGCCAACCAGGTGGGAAAGGCCCCGGCATAGTGCTCGATGAGGACCCCGAGGAAACGCTCGATGCTTCCGAGGAGGACGCGGTGGAGCATAACCGGACGATGCTTCTCACCGTCAGGACCAATATAGGAGAGATCGAACCGATCTGGCAAGGTAAAATCGCACTGAATGGTAGCACACTGCCAGCGGCGATTCAGCGCGTCTTTGAGCTTAACGTCGATCTTGGGACCGTAGAAGGCTCCCTCGCCGGCGCAGATCTGGTAGGGGAACCCTCGGTCTCTCAAGGCGTTCATAAGGGCGGTCGTCGCCCGGTCCCAGTCCTGGTCGGTGCCGATAGACTTGGCGGGTCTGGTGCTCATCTCCAGTTCATAGTCGAATCCAAAGAGATGCATCATGTCCAGGGCGAAGTCTAGGATGCTCTTGATCTCGTCGTTGAGTTGCTCTGGGGTGCAGAGGATGTGAGCATCATCCTGGGTGAACTGGCGCACCCTGGTCAGGCCGTGGAGGACGCCGGAGCGCTCATGGCGATGGACGATCCCCATCTCGAACAGGCGAAGCGGCAGGTCTCGGTACGAGCGGATCTTCGACTTGTAGATGAGCATATGGGCCAGACAATTCATGGGCTTGATGCCGTAGGACTGCCCCTCCACCTCCGTAAAGTACATGTTCTCCCGATAGTGGTCGAAGTGCCCCGACTGCTTCCAGAGGTCGGTCTTCAAAAGCTGCGGCCCGATAGCCATCTGGTAGCCCCGCCTGAGGTGAGCTTCCTTCTCGAAGGTCTCGAGGACGAAGCGAAGGAGCGCCCCCTTGGGATGGTAGATCACCAGACCGGGCCCCACCTCGTCACTGATGCTGAAAAGGTCCAGTTCGCGGCCGAGTTTCCGGTGGTCCCGCTTGCGCGCCTCTTCGAGGAGCCGCAAGTGTTCGTCGAGTTCCTGCTGTGAGAAGAAGGCGGTGCCGTAAATGCGCTGCAACTGGGGTTTCCGCTCATCACCACGCCAGTAGGCACCAGCTACGCCGGTGAGCTTGAAGGCCTTGAGGTCCCCCGTCGTAGGGAGATGGGGGCCGCGGCAGAGATCCACCCAGGTCCCCTGCTCATAGAGCGAAACCCGAGCGGAGTCGAGCTCCTCGAGTAGTTCCACCTTATAAGGCTCCCCGCGCTCGGCGAAGAGACGGAGTGCCTCTTCCCGGTCCAACTCCCGCCTCTGGATAGGGAGGGCCTGCCGGATGATCTCCGCCATCTTGGCCTCGATCCGCGGCAGATCCTCCACGCTGATGGGCCGGGGGCAATCGAAGTCGTAGTAAAACCCGTTTTCGATGGCTGGGCCGATGGTGATCTTTGCCTCGGGGTAGAGGCTCTGGACCGCTTGGGCCATGACGTGGGACGTGCTGTGCCGGAGGATGTCCAGGGTCTCCTCATTGCTGCCGCCCACCGCCTCGATGGTACAGTCGTGATCCAAGGAGTGGGTGAGATCCACCAGGTTGCCGTCTACCCGGGCAGCAACGAGCGGATTATCCGTGCTGGGGATGAACCCCTTGAGCGCCTCACCGGCGGTGATCCCGCTCGGGAATCGCTGACTCTCTTCACCTTTCAGGCTGATTCGTATCTCGTTCATAGTCGCTTCGTCAGTTGAGAGGAAAAAGAAAAGGCATCCGAGCTTGAACTCTCCGATGCCTTCTCCAGAGATCCTATGTTCTGCCTCGCATGAATCCTGTTTGTAAGACCCGATCAAGATAGGGAAATGGTAGGCACGTGGGGATTTGAACCCCAGACCCCTACCGCGTCAAGGTAGTGCTCTCCCCCTGAGCTACGTGCCTAGAAAAACGCACACTGTTACTATCAAGACTGGTCGCTGGTGTCAAGCAAAATCTCCCCACCCCCGTGTCAGCGGGAGTTCCGCTGATTGTTACCGGCGTAGTGGAGGAGACGGAGTCCCCTGGCCATGTATTGAAACCAGGAGAAGAGAGTTAGGGCCGCGGTGAGGTACACGAGGCCGTTTCGGATGAGCGGATGGGGCGAGCTCAGGGAAGTGGCCATCGCGAAGATAACGGTAATAATCTGGGCAAAGGTCGTGAGCTTGCTGGGAATGGTTGGCCTGATCTCCACCTTAAAGTTCTGCATGTGCAGCATGATGATCCCGACGACGATGAACACGTCCCGACTAAGGACGATGACGGTGAGCCAGTTGGGAACGAGGCGCTGGTATGCCAGGATCACATACGTCGTCGCCAGGAGGAGCTTGTCCGCCATGGGATCCAGAAAGGCACCCAGTCTCGACTTTTGCCGGTAGAGGCGGGCGATCAGGCCGTCGAGGCCGTCGGTGATCCCGGCTGCCACAAAGACGATCAGGGCCTCCTTGGGCTGTCCATTGAGGAGAAGGATCACCAGGAGCGGTGTAAGAAGGATGCGGAGAATGGTAAGGAGATTGGCAATGGTCATGGGAAGGGGGGGCTACCTTTTCATGATGCTCACGGTGATGGAATCTTCGCCCACCGAATCGGTGCTGGTGGTGAAGGCGCCGAAGTCCCGGCCCTGGAGGGCGCGGCCCACTTCCTCGATCCCGCCTGAGAATACCACGGTAACGGACCCTTGCGCGCCTTGCAGCTGAACCTGATCGACCCGCGTCACCCCGGGGGCCTCTTGGAGGTACTCCTTGATGCGGAGAAGGTCGCCGTAGCTTCGCACGCCCAGGACACGAACCGTAACCTCCCGCGCCGCCTTGCCTCCGGTGATGACGGGAGCAAGTATGGCATCGGCGAGTTGGGATCCTAATCGTTCGGCGAGGGCCGTGAAGCCGTGACCGGGCGACGGTTGCTCGGGGGTCGGCTGCACCGGGATGGTGGCGGCGGCCTGGGTCACGAGCTGGCCGCTGTCAGTGCGGAGCGCCCGCAGCGACCCGGTGGCCGTGGCCGGGCTCCCTCCCGCCGCAGGCTGATGGCTCACCTCACCCGCGACCACGATCCGGGCGCCGAGAGCCTTTCCCAAGGCAGAACCGGGACCATCGCCCAGGAGCGGCTCCTGATACGTCTGGTCCTGGGGGAGTTTGCCCAGAAGCGAGGAGGGACTTAGGACGATGAGACCTCGGGAGGAAAAGACTCGCCCGATGGCCTGGGTGAAGGCGAGGCTCTGCTGTTCCGGTGGAGAGGTTCGCCACCACCAGACCCAGGGCGCCTTCGGCCCCGGCTTTTCGGCAACAAGGACGACCACGGTGGGACGTTCCGCGTCGGTCAGGAAGAGGCCGAGTTGCTGGAGATCTTGCCGCAGGCGGTCCATGTGAAGAGTGGTCTGCACCGTAACGCGATAAAGCTGGGGACCCTTCGTCTCATGAACGATCTGATAGTCCTGGACATAGGTCATGGAACGGTCGAAGATCCGTTCGCCGAGGAGCGGGTAGTAGCGGACGATGCGCTGGGCGGGAAGGAGCCTCCCCACCGTCTGCTCCACGGCCGAGCGGAGCGCCTCGCGGAGCGCCAGGTCCCGGGCGTCGGCAACCTCCCGCGACGGCGCCGGACCGCTCCCCGTTACCACGAGTGGTCGGCTCGCCTCGTCGCTCTGAGTCGACACGAGAGAGAGAGGAGCGACGAGAAGCAGGCACGTCACCAGGCCGGCACACACCAGGTGTAAAGGTAGTCGGGTCATGGCTGAGCTCGGATAAGACGTTACGTGAACCAGGGGATCGCAGCCGCTCTCCCGCGGCCTCCCTCCCGGGCACCCGCCTCGATTTCCCGTGGAACCTCAGTGCTAGCCCCAATGATGTTCACTTAAGGGTCGAAAAGCTCCTAAGGATTCCAACAATTTCGCAAGAGGCTGTCCGACAACCCCAGAAACATTCTCCTCTCCCCCTGACGAGGGGGAGAGGATGAAGGTGAGGGGGTAGAGCGTGGAGCCCATCCCCCTTTCCCCCGAGTGATGCCTTAAGTGAACCGTATTGGCTTTAGCCCGCATTATGCAGGCCAGGTGCACAACGCCGCCGGATCGATGGTATCTGACCGTCGGTATGAAGGAAACCAGGCAACTTTCATCATGTAGCACAGCCCTCTCGTAATTGGCAAGGCTTTACACCCCGGGTGTTCAAGCGGGAGTCGCTCCCTCTTCCTCGTAGTCAGGGATCCGGAGCTCAAGCCGCCGTTCTCCGCGCCAGGAGTTCCAGGTTGGACTAAAGAAGAGGCGTTTCAGGGTCGGCGGCGGTTGGTCCGGCGTGGCGAGGTTGAAGCCGATGGCACCGAGACGGGAATCATCCTGGGAGAGCCGCAGCCGGAGGTGTCGGCCCTTGAGAACCTGCAGGCTCTCAACGCGGAAGTGTTCGCAGCAGAAGATGGGCTCCGGGTTCCCTTCGCCGAAGGGGCCCAGGAGCTCGAGGTGGGACACGAATGCGGGCGTGATCTCGCCCAGATGAGCTCCCGTATCGGCTTCCCGTGGCGGCGGGAGGACGCCCTCCATCTCAGAGAGGGCCTCATCCAGCGCGGCATGGAAGGAACCGAGCTGCTCAACAGCGAGACTGAGACCCGCGGCGACCTGGTGACCGCCGAAGCGGCCGAGATGAGCGCGGCAGGCGTGCAGGGCCTGGTAAAGGTCGATGCCGACGGGACTCCGCCCCGAGCCTTCCCAGCCGTGACCTCCCCGGGTGAGCAGGATGGCAGGTCTGGCGAAACGCTCTGCCAGTCTGGCTGCGACGAGTCCCAGGAGTCCCTTGTGCCAGGCCGGGGAGGCGAGCACCAGGACTCGCCGGTGGGCATTCTCCTCATCATCCTCGATCTGGGCCAGCGCCTCGGCCAGCGTCTGCTCCTCCAGAGTCTGGCGGCGGCGATTCAGGTCGTCGAGTTCAGCGGCGAGCCCCCGAGCCTCTTCGAGATCCTCGGCGAGGAGGAGGCGAAGGGCGAGGTCGGCGCCGCCCAGCCGCCCGGCGGCATTCAGTCTGGGGCCGAGCCGGAAGAGTACATCCCAGACACTCACCTGGCTGCCCCCGAGACCGCACACTTCCTTGAGGGCGCTGATCCCCGGCCCGGAGGTCTCCGACAGAACTCCCAGTCCCGCGGCCGTGAGGATGCGATTGGCGAGGGTGAGGGGAGCCGCATCCGCCAGAGTACCCAGGGCAACCCAGTCCAGGTAGCGCTTGAGGTTCGGCTGGTTGCTCTGGTCCCAGTGCCCGGAGCGGCGAAGGCGGGCCCTAAGAGCGGTCACCAGGTAGAAGGCCACCCCCACTCCAGCCAGGTGCCGGAGCTCATTGCCATCCGCCAACCTCTTGGGGTTGACGAGAACGAGAGCCTCACAAGGAGCCTCGGGCAGGTTGTGGTGGTCGGTGACGATCACCTCCAGGCCGAGCTCTTCGGCGAAACGGACGGTCTCACGATCGGAGCTACCGCAGTCTACCGAAATAAGGAGCCCTATCCCCTGTTGCTTAAGCTTCGCCATGGCTCCCGGGTTCAGACCGTAGCCTTCGAGGAGACGATGGGGCAGGTACCATCGTACCTTGGCGCCGAGACTCGCCAGGAAGTGAAAGAGGAGGGCGGTCGCGGTGACACCATCCACGTCGTAGTCCCCAAAGACTGCGATGGGCTCATCGGCACGGAGAGCGTCCATGATGCGGGTGACGGCCGGTTCCAGATCGGGAATCTGGTTTGGATCGGGAAGGTCCTGGAGCCGGCGGGCGAGAACGCGGCGCGCCGTGGAGGGCTCATTGATGCCGCGGGCGGCTAGGACTCGAGCCACAAGGGGAGACACCCTGAGGGCCGCGGCGAGAGAGGTTGCCGCGCCAGGATCGACACTCCGGAATCGCCAACGGAAGCGGCGCCCCTGGATCGTCTCATCCCGTGAATGGGTCTGCTCTCGCGCCGATCGACTCACTCCGCCTCCTGCACCGTCGGTTAGCCCGCATTATGCACGAACCACCTGCTGCGATGGAGTGGGCTGCGGCAGGGGGGTCCATTCGGCAAAGACGTCACGCCGAGGCGTGATCGCGGCATTGATAGTATCGAGTGAGGCTTGGCGTTGTAGCGAAGGGGCGCACAAAATCCTGGAAGCCTCTCTGCGGGCAAAGGAGGTAGTGGCTCCGGATGCGCTTTGCCTCATAGACCCCCCTGCCTCCAGCGCCGCCCCGGTCTGAACACCCGGGAGCCGGGCGTCCTGGGGTCTCACACCTTGCGACGTACTGACAAGTACGCCTCAGGTCCGAGTACCGCGGGACGGTTG
>JAGFXI010000314.1 GCA_017861095.1 Deltaproteobacteria bacterium
AAGGGGGGACACCGTCCGAGGGATGGCGGGTGAGTGCCCTCCTCCGAAGAGTCCAGGACCTTGAGTACATCGAAGGCGCCCCGCCCACCGCGCAGGAGCCGGATGATGGAGCTCCCATGCGCCTGGTTCTTGCCTCACGAGGAGGTGCGCGCATCGCCGCGATCTCGGTGAACGGAATTCCGGCCGGGAAGGAGGGGCGAGCCGTGCTCTGGATCGCTCGGGGCAGCGAGGCGTCGAGGGCCTGTCTCGTTGATGCCGATGCCCTGCGGAGCCTAGAGCAGGGGATGAAGCAGGTGCTGACTACTGACTAACGAGAGGACGGGAAGCTCCCGGTACTCTCCACCGTGGGAGGCGCGCTCATGGGCTCGGAGAAGGGTATCGTCTTTTTCCCGACACGGGAGTTGGAAGGCACGCCAGAGGACGTTCAGCTGCCCCACGAGAACGTTTTTTTCCCCGCCGCCGATGGGACCAGACTTCATGGCTGGTTTGTTCCCGCGGCGAGGCCTGAGGTGAGGACGACGCTCCTCTGGTTCCACGGCAACGCCGGGAACATCAGCCATCGGCTGGATAACCTCGCGCTGCTCCATCGTCATCTGGATCTCTCCATCTTCATTTTCGACTATCGCGAATTCGGGCTCAGCGCAGGGTCCATCTCTAAGGCGGGTACTTACCACGATGCCCGAGGTGCCTGGAGCTATCTCGTGGAGGAGCGGTATATCGATCCCCGAGATATCCTTCTCTTTGGAAGATCACTCGGCACCGCCCTCGCGGTATTCATCGCCAGCGCTGAACCCTGCCTGGGGGTAGTCCTTGAGGCTGCCTTCACCTCGTCCCGCGACATGCTGACGCGGTATTTCCCGTGGGGCATACCCGCCCGTCTCCTGGAGAGCGGTTATGACAATCTATCAAACATCGAAAAAATCCACGCCCCCGTCCTTTTTATCCACGCCGAGCACGACGAGGCTATCCCCGTGGAGATGGCGGAGCGCCTCTACCGGAGAGCAAAGACAGAGAAGAGTTTCCATCTCGTGACCGGGGCCAGCCATAACGACACCTATATCGTCGGCGGCCGCGCCTACTTCAATCAGTGGCAGGTGTTTCTGGATGAATGTCTCCGGCGGCGAGGTGGGGCGATCAGTGCGTGACGGGGCGGTCCACCCCGAAGGGGGGAGTTCTCCCCACCCTCGGCTGGCTGAGGAGAACGGTCAACTGGGCTATGGATAAGTTCTTGGGGATGGAGGGGTGATGTCGCGGTCAGGGATGCCAAGGAACGGCTTTGCCGCACTCAGTGCAGTACTCGCCGGGTGATACTCTCCACCTCTTCCACGTCGAAGGGTTTGCGGAGATAGGCGCTGATTCCAAGATCCTCCGCCATGATCTCATACTGAGGTTGAGTGGTGGCGGTGACAATCACCACGGCCGTGTCCCCCCTCCGCTCCCGCAGCTGTCGAAGGACCTCGATACCGTCGATGCCGGGCATCTTGATATCCAAGAACACGAGTCTCGGTTCGTGTGCCTCGAGATAGTCAATAGCGTCGCGACCGTTATCGAGGGTGACGAGTCGATAATCATCTCCGAGCATGGCATCGAAGGACTCCAAGATGCCCTGCTCGTCATCCACAACGAGGACCTCCCCGTCAAGGCATGCCATCTCTGCCCCTCCTCTCTTGCATCAAGCTTCCGAGTTCCTCATAGAGCAAAGATGATGCCACTGCGCGGTCACAACTCCGCGGTCACCGGTGACACCGCGTACTACCGTGCCCGAACAGGACTAGGCGTCGATGGCAGGCCAGCCTTCCTGGAGGAGGGAATGCCTACAATTGTAGGCAGTCGACCACAATCGTGGGCAGCTTCCCGTGTCAACTGCTCGCCTGCGGCAAGGTGAGAGTGAAGGTGCTTCCGGCGCCGGGCGTGCTTGACACCAGGATGGTCCCGCCATGCTCCTGGACGATCTTGTGTGTTATAGCGAGGCCCAACCCGGTGCCTTTGTCTTTCGTGGTAAAAAAGGGGTTGAAGATATTGGCCAGGGTCAGGTGGTCTATCCCGATGCCGGTGTCGGTGAAGTGGAGGCAAAGCCCCTCGTCGTCGGTCTCGGCGGTGATGGTCAGAGTGCCTCCCTCGGGCATGGCCTGCTTGGCATTCTTGACCAGGTTGGAGAAGGCTCGCACCAGGTGCTCACTGTCGACACGAATCTCAGGGAGTGGCCCCTTCTCCTGAATACTCAACGAAATATTGGCCTGCTCGAGTTCGTCCCGATAAAGATCGGTCACCTGGCGGAGCAACTCCGTAGGTTGAATCGTCGCGTACTTCATCTTTGGTGGACGGGCAAGCTCTAGGAGGCTCTCGATGAGGTCGTTGATCCGGTTCAGCTCACGGAGGACGGTAACGTGAAACTTATCGAGAAAGCCGGCACTGGAAAGTTTCTTCGGGAGCAATTGGACGAAGGTCTTGATGGCTGAAAGGGGATTGCGGATTTCGTGGGCGAGGCCCGCGGAAAGAGTACCGAGAGCGGCGAGACGATCGGTCTGCCGAATATGGGCTTCCATTTCCTTCATCTCGGTAACATCGTTGAAAACGAGGAGAATGCCGATTGGTGCCTCCCGGGCGTCTTTAAGAAACGAAGTATTGAGGATCAGGGTGCGCCGCCGCCCCCCAACTGGCTCAAATACGAACTCCTCGTTGCGACAGTGTTCCCCGTCCAACACACACCGCTCCAGGATCCGAACGATAGGGCTGTCCTGCGCCCAGACCTGGGTGAAGTGCTTGCCTTCCAAATCCTTCTTCGTCACATCGAAGATCGCTTCGGTGGCGGCGTTGGCACTCACCAGGCGTCCCTCCAAGTCGAGGGTCATCAAACCGTTGGTCATGGAGGCAAGAACGATATCAGTGTAACGCTTGAGTTGCAGGATCTCTTCGAAGCGCTCTTCGAGCTGTCGTTGCTGACTAGCGAGCTCTCTGATCATAACGTTGAAATTTTTGGCAAGCTCCTCGACCTCGTCTCTGGTGCGAATGTCCAAGTTCTGGTCGAGGGCACCATCGGCGGCGGCAATCGTCGCCTCAACCACCCGTGCGAGCGGGCGGGTGATGCGGTCTGCCATAAAATGCGCACCCGCAAGCCCCAAGAGGAGTGCCAGCGCCCCGACCCCCATAAGGGCCGCCTGGGTTTGCCAGATCTGCCGGTACATGCGCTCCAGAGAAAGCCCAACCCGCACCGTGCCCCACTTCACCGGGAAGCCGGAGATATACACGGGGACGGCGATATCCAGGACTCGCTCGCCCGTTTCCGACCACATGTGCGATTGAATGAGGGGGGCTGTCGCGCTTAGCGCCCGCTCATTCAATGGGTCATCTAGGTACTTGCCCTGCCACCCGCTATGGCCGCTGAAGGCAGCGACCGTCTGTTCCTTGTTGAGAATGATCACGTACACGAGATCGGGACCGCGACTGGCTTGTTCGGCGTTCTGCTCCAAGGCCACGTAGTTGTACGTGAGCAGCGCATTGGTGGAAACGGCGGCGATACTGTGGGCGACCGCGAGTCCCCGAGCCTGAACCTCCTCTTGAATGCTCCGGGTGAAGCTCCTGCCCACGAGGAG
>JAGFXI010000315.1 GCA_017861095.1 Deltaproteobacteria bacterium
GTAGCCGGGGGCGGCTTTGCCGCCGAAGATGAAGGTGCGCGGCGTGAGGTCTGCCCTGGGATTTTTCTTGATCCGAGTGTAGAGCGTGACGATGTGGAGCACGTTCAGATGCTGGCGCTTGTACTCGTGGAGCCGCTTCACCTGGATGTCAAAGAGTGTATCCGGGTTGACGACGGTGCCGGTCCGCTCCTTGATGAGAGCGGCCAGAGCCGTCTTGTTCTCGTGCTTCACTTGACGCCAGTCCTTGTGAAACTTTGGGTCATCGGCGAACTTCTCCAGCTTCTCGAGCTCTCCCTCGAGGTTGCGAACCCAGGTATTCCCGATCCTCCCACTGATGAGTTCCGCGAGCTTCGGATTGCTGAGGACCATCCAGCGCCGAGGCGTCACGCCGTTGGTGACATTGTGGAACTTGGCCGGATCCAGCTCGTAGAAATCACGGAGCACCGTCTGCTTCAAGAGCTCCGAATGGAGCGCCGCAACGCCGTTGATGGCGTGGCTCCCGACGCTCGCCAGGTTGGCCATCCGCACGTACTTGTCGCCACTCTCGTCAATGAGGGAGAGGTGCGCCACTCGTTGGTCGTCCCCGGGGAATCGCACCCGGACTTCGTCCAGGAAGCGGCGGTTGATCTCGTAGATGATCTCGAGATGCCTCGGCAGCACCTCCCTGAAGAGCGGCAGCGGCCACTTCTCCAGAGCCTCCGGGAGAAGGGTATGGTTGGTGTAGGCGAGGGTTTTCCTGGTGATGTCCCACGCTTGATCCCAGTCCATGAGGTGGTCGTCCACGAAAAGCCTCATGAGCTCCGCAACCGCGATGGAGGGGTGGGTGTCGTTGAGCTGCACTGCCCACCACTCATGGAAGGTATCCAGACTGTTTCCCATCAGAAGGTGCAGGCGAATCATGTCCTTCAAGGAGCAGGAGACAAAGAAGTACTGCTGAGCAAGACGCAGTTGCTTGCCCTGATAGGGCTCGTCGTTCGGGTAGAGGACCTTGGTGATCGTCTCCGAGGCAGCCTTCTCGTGCACGGCGCCAAAGTAATCGCCCACATTGAAGGCCTGGAAGTCAAAGGATTCGGTCGCCTCCGCCTTCCATAGGCGAAGGATGTTCGTGGTGTTCACCCGGTAGCCGAGAATCGGGGTGTCGTAGGCCACACCCTTCACCACCTGGTGGGGAACCCATCTCACCCGGTAACGCCCCGCATGGTCGTGATAGGTCTCCGAAAATCCGCCGAGGCTGATGTCGTAAGCGATCTCGGGGCGGGGAAGCTCCCAGGGATTGCCGTAACGCAGCCACTTGTCGGTGATCTCGAGCTGCCAGCCGTCGCGGATCACCTGGTCGAAAATGCCGAACTCGTAGCGGATGCCATAGCCGATCGCGGGGACCTCCAGCGTCGCCAGCGAATCCAGGAAGCAAGCCGCCAGTCTTCCGAGCCCGCCGTTCCCCAGGCCCGGCTCCTCCTCTTGCTCCAGGAGATCGTCGAGGGCGACACCCACCTCAGCCACCGCTTGCCTCGCCTCGTCGTAGATGCCGAGATTAACGAGGTTGTTCGCAAGATGGGGCCCCATGAGGAATTCGGCCGAAAGATAGCTCACGACCTTGACGTCCTTCCTCATGAGAGTATGGACCGTCTTGATCCAGCGCTGGAGCAGGCGGTCGCGCACCGTGTAGGCGAGGGCCATGTACCAGACGTTAGGGGGGGCAGCCTCCGGGATTCTTCCCAGGGCATAGTAGAGGTTGTCTCGGATTGCCCGGACAAGCGCCTCCGGGCTCAGACCGGTCCGCGTGGGCTCATACTCAGTTGGCGGGGGAGGAGAGGACTGGTGACGTTTCTTTCCTTTCATGATGCATCTCCAGTTTCAAAACGGGGGACGACGGTAATCTGCCAGATGTGCCCGGAAATACACTGTACTTTGGTAGCATAACGCAGAAAAAATTGAAAGGCTATTGGACTTTGGTCCAATGGAATGGTGGAGATCTCTGCGATGAATGTGACAATTTGCAGGCGGAGAGATGGTACGGAACTCTGCGGTGAACCCCGTTCGGCCGCGAACTCGAGCCGAACGGAGCTCAACCAAGAGAGATTGAGGAGGGAAACTCCTAGAAACGGTAGGTCACCATCAACCCGCCGAAGATCTGGTTCTCGTCCCCTCGGTCGTCCACTATGGGGCTGTCCGCGGCGTCGCCGACCAGCAGAACATATCCCGCACGAAACCTGAGGCCAAGATTCCCCCAGCCCCAGTACTGTACCAGCAACCCCACACCCACGTCTTTGAAACCGGCGTCCGCATTGAAGGTATCGAGCCCGCTCCGACGAGAGTTCTCGGCGTCAATTCCGAAGTAGGTGCTCATGTAGTCGCCGCTGGCATAGTTGGTCGTAGCAGAGAACGCCACGAGCAGCTCTTTGCTCACGGGAATCGCGTAGCCCACGCCAAGGGTTGCCACGTATCCGTCGTTCGAACCGCTCACGTCCTGCAACAGCTGGACAAAGGTACTCCATCTTCCGAAGTCATAGCCGGCAAAACCACCCAGCATGACGGCGGCGTCAACATCCTCCAGGTTGTCAACCTTGTTGTCTTCCACGTTGTCCCGGGCCGGGATGTACTTGAGAACCGGCCCCAGTCTCCAGTTCGGGCTTGGGATGAGATTCACCCGCAGGCCGGAGCCGGCCTCGAGCTGGAGGAACATCCCCGATTCCCAGGCCACCCTGGCATAGAGTAGGGGAACTCCCTTGTAATCACTTGACCCTTCATAGTCAGGCGCGAGCCCCGCACCCAATCCAAGCTGAACCTGAGTGCCTTTCGCCTTTGGTTGAGATTCGGGGAGCGCCTCCCCGCCCGCACCGATCGAACCCACAGTCGAGGCCGCCTGGGCCGCAGTGCAGAACAAAGACGCCGGACCCAAGAGGGTTGCCCCGATAACAATGGCGATCAATAATCTCGAACCTTTCATAAGCGCTCCTTTCCTGTGGCGATCTCGCCCGGTCCTGAGAAAATCCCAAGATAACGGTTCACCGTGGTTCTTACCATAGGCTCAGGGAATTGCCCAGTGGATTTTGGTCCAATACCGTGCATCAATTCTCGATGAGTATATCGCGGCTCCTGAGGTAGAGCGCTCGGATCAACTCGTACTCAAAGGGAGAGCCGGTCTCGTAGTAACGGAAGCTCTGCTGGTGTCGCGTATCGATGGCATCGATGGCGGTCGAACCCCACGACAGAGCGCTCTCCTCACTGCTATTCAGGTCAAGCCCCCGTTGAATCATCTCGTTGGTCATGACGTCATAGGTTGCAAAGTCGAAGACGAGTCCGCCAGTATCTCGCACGCTCGAGGGACCGAAGATGGGCAGGACGATGTAGGCTCCCGGTCCCAGTCCGTAAAAGCCGAGGGTCTGCCCGAAATCCTCGTTCTGCTTGGGTAGGCCGATTCCCGTCGCCGCATCGAACAGGCCGCCGATGCCGAGGGTCGTGTTCACGAACATCCGAGTTCCCGTGATGCAGGCTTTCTGGCCCTTGAGCTGGAGAACCGAGTTGACCAGGTTCCTCACGTCATGGAGGTTGTTGAAAAAGTTCGACACCATGTCTTGGACGGGAACCGG
>JAGFXI010000316.1 GCA_017861095.1 Deltaproteobacteria bacterium
CTCTCCCTGCGCTTGCGAGAACGACTGAACCTCCACTAGGAGCCTGGCAGACGTTACGCCGTCCGTATTCCCCTTCCCCGCCGAGGGGAGCGGCGCCAGCGTGCCAGGGTACCTCCGCCCAAGACCATGGCACGACCGGAGGTGAGGCGGAGTGACCACGTTTTCTTGCAAGACCAGGTCGAGAGGCGCCCATCGCGGACATTAGTCTAGGCGAGGATTGCCAAAAGAAGGACCGTATGCGCCCCCTTCCCGCCAAGAGAGGCAGGGCGCATCGCATACGGGACGATTGTAAGGAGATAGGTAATGAGCGACAGAGTCTACATCGACGAAGATGAGTGCATCGGGTGTGGATCGTGCGAAGAGGTCTGCCCCGAAGTCTTCAAGCTGAATGAGGAAAAAGAGAAAGCCGAGGTCATCAAACCGGAGGGAGGCCCGAAGGATTTGATTCAGGAGGCCATCGACACCTGTCCGGTCTCATGCATCCACTGGGAGGAATGACGGGGCCAGCGCCGGAGAGGGCACCGCGCCTTCGGCGCTCCCCTTCAGTCGTGCCCAGAACGAGATAGGCTGGGAACAAACAGGCTCCCGGTTGATCGGGACTTCAAGAAAGGAGGCGGAGATGGGCCCCTTGGAGGACCTAAGGGCAGAGCATGAGGGGATCCTCTTGATGTTGAGAATTCTTGAACGAATCTGCGAGGGGTTCGTCCCGGGCGGTCGACTTGACGTGGCCCGCCTCGACGAGATCATGGAGTTCTTTGTCATTTTCGTTGACAAGTGTCACCACGGGAAAGAGGAGGAATTCCTGTTCCCCGCCCTGGAGGAGGCAGGTGTCCCGAGGGAGGGCGGACCGATCGGCGTGATGCTCAGGGAGCACGCGATGGGTCGGACCTATGTGAGCCAGATGCGGCAGAACCTGACCGGTCACAAGGCCGGAGATCCTCGCGCCGGGGAAGGATTTCGACAACACGCTCGTCAGTACACCGAACTCCTTCGCCAGCATATTGACAAGGAAAACAACGTGCTGTTCGTGATGGCAGAATCACGCCTGCCGGGGGCCAAGCAAGAAGAGTTGGAGAGAGCCTTCGAAAAGCTCGAAAAGGAGAGAATCGGAGAGGGCAAGCACGAGGAATTTCATGCTCTTCTCGATCAGCTCCAGAAGGAGTATCTGCGTTGATCCGGAACGGATCCTGATAGGGAATGGGAGTTCGAACGTTCGCGGGGAAGGCTGCCATGGAGAAAGAAGAATTCGCGAAACTGATAGAGGTACAGGGCAAAGAATATACGGTATGCGATATCAACCTGCTCGAGAAAAAGGGAATAGCCGACATCACGAGGCTCCCTTTTTCAATCAAAATCCTCGTCGAGAACATCCTGAGGAAGTTTAATGGACGCACAGTCCGGGAACAGGATCTTATCAATATCGCTAGATGGCAGGGGAGATATCCAGAGCCCATCGACATCCCCTATCATCCCGCGCGGGTTCTCATGCAGGATTTCACCGGGGTGCCCGCCGTCGTCGATCTGGCCGCCATGCGCGATGCGGTGGGAAAGCTCGGTGGTGATCCCCGCAGGATCAATCCCCTCGTGCCCGTTGAACTGATCGTCGATCACTCCGTCCAGGTGGACTACTCCGGCACCGCAGACTCTCTGCTGAAGAATGTTGTCAAAGAATACGAGAGAAACGGCGAGAGGTACTCCCTTCTGAAGTGGGCTCAGGGGAGCTTTGCCAACTTCAGGGTCGTTCCTCCAAACTCCGGAATCTGCCACCAAGTCAATCTCGAGCATCTGGGGCGGGTTGTCGTCGCTCAAGAGTCCGAAGGAAAGACCCTGGCGTATCCCGACACCTTGGTCGGGACCGACTCACACACGACCATGATCAACGCCCTTGGTGTGCTGGGCTGGGGAGTCGGTGGAATCGAGGCCGAGGCGGTAATGCTCGGGCAGCCTTATTATCTCTCCATCCCCGAGGTTGTCGGGGTCAGGATGGTCGGCCGTTTGAACCCTGGGGTCACCGCCACCGACCTTGTACTCGCGGTCACCGAGTTACTGAGGCGGCACAAGGTGGTAGAAAAGTTCGTCGAATACTTCGGCCCGGGAATGACGACTCTCGCCGTTCCCGATCGGGCGACCATCGCCAACATGACCCCGGAGTACGGGGCGACCGTGGGCTTCTTTCCGGTGGATGAGAAGACCATTGAATATTTGAAGGCGACAGATCGGGAAGACCGGGCGGAGCTTGTCAAGGGTTATACGAAAGCACTTAGGCTGTTCTACACGAGTGGAGAGGATCCGGACTACTCCGAGGTGGTTGAGCTGGATCTCGCCACGGTCCAGCCCGCGGTCGCCGGCCCTGCCAGACCGCAGGATAGGATTGTCCTCAGCGACTTGAAGACCCACGTTGCGGAGATAATCGACGGCAGGTACGAACGGAACGGTGGTCTCGTCGATGTTTCTCGATTTCATGATGAGTCGGGTTGCTTGAGCTTTGGGGATGAGCCTTGCAAGCCGGGCAGCAGGAGATTGGTCGAGGTGAATCTGCACGGGGAGAAGGGAGGAATAGGCGATGGCAGTGTCGTCATCGCCGCCATCACCTCGTGTACGAACACGTCGAATCCATCCGTCTTGCTCGGCGCTGGACTCATGGCGAAAAAGGCCGTGGCCCTCGGGCTCCGGGTTCCCTCCTATGTGAAGACTTCCCTTGCCCCGGGTTCAAAGGTGGTGATTGACTATCTGAAGGCTTCCGGGCTCATGCCATACCTAGAGGCCCTCGGTTTCCATGCCGTCGGATTCGGCTGCACGACCTGTATCGGCAACAGCGGCCCCCTCCACCCGGAAGTGGAGCGCGCGATCTCGACGTACAACCTGGCCGTCGCCGCCGTCCTCTCCGGCAACCGAAACTTCGAGGCTAGGATCCATCAAAGCGTCAGGTGGAATTTCCTGGCCTCGCCGATGCTCGTTGTGGCATTTGCCCTCGCCGGGACCGTCGATGTTGACCTGTCCACAGAGCCTCTCGGGTGCGACCCGAACGGCACCTCTGTTTACCTCAAAGATCTCTGGCCCACCTCCGACGATATCCACGAACTTGCCGCCAAGCACGTGGTCCAGAAGTTTTTCCGGAGAACCTACAAGGGAATCTTCAAGGGCGACGCGTTCTGGAAGAACCTCCCCATCAGGGCGAGCACGACCTATGGGTGGGATGAGCGCTCCACCTATATCAGGAACCCTCCATACTTCGACGGCTTCGGGGTTGCCTTGACGAGGCCTGCGGATCTCAAGGGCGCCCGAGCCCTGCTTGTTCTGGGGGACTCCGTCACCACCGATCACATATCCCCGGCGGGAGCGATCCCGGCCCAGTACCCCGCAGGTCAGCACCTCATCAGCAAGGACGTTCCGCCCGAGAGTTTCAACTCCTATGGCTCAAGGAGGGGCAACCACGAGGTCATGATGAGAGGCACCTTCGCGAATATCAGGATAAAGAACAAGCTGGTAGAGCCGACCGAGGGTGGCTTCACCGTCAAGTTCCCCGAAAACGAACGGCTGTATGTCTACGATGCCGCGATGCGGTACAGGGATGA
>JAGFXI010000317.1 GCA_017861095.1 Deltaproteobacteria bacterium
ATCGGAAAAGGTCTTCAGGTTCTGCTGCCTGGGGTGCAGGCAGGTGTTCCACCTCCTGCTCGAGGCCACACCCGGGGCGGATCCGTCCGCCTTTCGGGAAACGGAGCTCTTCAAAAAATGCCTGGAGATGGGCGTCATTCCTGCGTCCGAGGCTGACCTTGCACGACGGCAGGAAGCCCCGCCGGCAGACCCTGTCACTTTAGCCGGGGGATCAGGGGAAGACGCGCGCTGTGACACCCAGGTCCTGAGCTTTGCCGTTGCTGTCCGCGGCATGTGGTGCCCCGCCTGTGCCTGGCTCATCGAAGAGACTCTCAGGCGAACTCCTGGCATCCGCGTGGCCGCCTGCAACTTCTCGACCGACAGGCTGCGGTGTGAGTACTCTCCTGTACAGATCTCTCCCAGGGAGATCTCGGACCGAATAGCCGCCCTCGGCTATGAGACATCTCTACCCGGAGACAATTCCGCCGCCCGGGAACGGCGCACCGAGTTTTTTCGCTTCGGGATCAGCGCCTTCCTGGCCGTAAACGTGATGATGCTCTCCTTTGCCCTCTACAGCGGTTTTTTTATCGAGCTTTCCCAGGAAAACGTTCAGGCCCTTGCCTGGCCCATCTTCGCTCTGGCGACCATCGTCTTCGTGTATGGCGGCTGGAACATCCACCGGAGGGCCTGGCAGGGGTTGGTCACCGGCGCCGCAGGGATGGAGGCCCTCATCAGCATTGGGTCCCTGAGTGCGTTCGCCTACAGCACCTTCAACCTCTTCCGAGGGAGCATTCATCTCTACTTCGATACCGCCGCCATGCTCATCACCCTCCTACTCCTCGGCCGCTTCCTGGAGCGGCGGGCCAGAGACGAGGTGCAAGAGGATCTTGCGAACTTCTTCTCCCTCCGCCCCACGAAGGTGCGGATCTGCTCGGCGTCTCACCTTGAAGGACGCTATCTCTCAGCCGGGGCGCTCAACCGCGGCGACCTTTTTCGTGTGGAGGGCGGTGAAATCCTGGCAGCAGACGGAGTGGTCGTCACCGGCACCGCCGTCCTGGACGAATCCTCCCTTACCGGTGAACCGGTGCCGGTGGAAAAGAGGCCGGGCGACCGGGTCCGGAGCGGGACGAGGGTGCAGCACGGCGATCTCACGGTACGGGCCGAAGCCGTGGGTGAGCACTCCATCCTGGGCCAGATGATCGCCATCACGGAAAAGGCCCTGAGTGAAAAAACACCGCTCGAGGAAAAAACCGACCGGCTCCTTCGCTGGTTCGTGCCGGCAGTTCTCGTCCTTGCCGCGGCAACCGCCGCGAGTTGCGTGGGTGCCGGATTGGGCGCTGACCAGGCTCTCACTCGGGCGGTGACGGTGATGGTGATTTCGTGCCCCTGCACCCTGGGAATCGCCGTACCCTTGGCCCGGGTCGCCGCCATCTCCCTCGCCGGCAGGCGAGGAATCCTTGTTCGAGATTTCGCCGCCTTTGACCTGGCCGGCCGGGTGGATACCGTTGTCCTCGATAAAACGGGGACGGTTACCGAAGGAACCTGGACTCTCGTCGACGTCAGGAACGAGGGTGGCCTTTCCCGAACTGAGGCCCTCACCTTGGCTGCATCGCTGGAGAGCTACGGCGATCACCCCATCGCTCGGGAAATCATTAGACAAGTGGCGGCGGAAGGCTTGCGCCTCGTCAAGGTGGAGGATGTCAAGAGTTTCGACAACGGCATCTCCGGGATCTTTCGAGGGGACGAGGTCAAGATCGGCTCTGCCGAGTTCGTGGCGAAACACTCGGCGAGAGGTGACAGCGCCGTGCTCGGCGCTCACGGCGCCTTGTGTTCCTCGGTCTTCTTGAGTGTGGGCGGCCGCGTCGGCGCGGTGTTTCTTTTCGGAGACCGAATCAGATCAGGGGCGAGGGCAACGGTTGAGTGGCTGCGCTCCGTGGATCTCCGGGTTGCTCTCGTCTCTGGAGACGGGGAGACGGCAACCAAGAAGATTGCCCACCAGGTCGGCATCACCGAGGCCCACGGGAGCCGGCTGCCCGCAGATAAGGCGGGTTATGTGGCCGGGCTCCAGCGGGAGGGTCGAATCGTCGCCATGGTCGGGGACGGCATCAACGACGCTCCGGCCCTGCTTCAGGCGGACCTCGCTCTTGCCGTTCACTCGGGCGGGCAGATGGCCAGGGAGGCGGCCCACGTGACCTTGATGCGAGGAGACCCGTGCCAGATCTCGGAGTTTTTCTCCCTCGCCGCGAGGGCGAGGCGGAAGATCCGTCAGAATCTAGCGTGCTCTTCGGTTTACAATGCCGTCAGCATTCCGGTTGCCATGGCCGGCCTCCTCACGCCGGTCGTTGCTGTGGGCGCCATGATCCTCAGCAGCCTCACGGTGATCGGCAACACTCTTTTGCTTACCAAGAGAGCCTGAGAACTACTTTGACATGCCAAAGGTGAGTGTTTAACATCTGCGGCATCCCACCCGGGCGTTATAATGATAATCGCGAGGGCGCCTGTCGGCATGTATCCTTGGTAGGATCGACGAGGGAGTCCTTTTGAGTGGAGTGAGGCGGGCTCGGAGACCAGCCCTCAACCCACCCAGACCTTCGCGAGGAAAGTGAAAAGTTTCGTTGCATGGTCGGCGCAGGCACCTACCATGCCAGATGCGGCGGGTTCTCGACAGTTTTTCAGTTGGGGGAGGAAGGACGATGGAAGAAGCATGTGAAATCCAGAAGAATATTGGTCTCCGGGGTATAACCATTGCCGATACCAAGGTCGGCGATGTGGACGGCGATGCCGGCCGTCTGATCTACCGAGGCTATCTCATCACCGATCTCGCTAACAAGGTCTCTTACGAAGAGGTGGTCCACCTGTTGCTGAGGGAGAAACTTCCCGACCACAGCGAGCTTGCCTCTTTCAATGCCCAGCTCGTTGCCGAAAGACCCATCCCACCTGGTGTGCTCGCCGCGATGAGGACCTTCCCAAAGACAGCCGTGCCCATGGATGTCCTGCAGGCCGGGGTGGCCCTGCTCGCCCACTACGATCCCGATCTCATGGATAGCTCCAGGGAAGCCAATGGCCGGAAGGCGGTCCGCCTCGTGGCCAAGCTTCCCACGGTCGTGGCTGCCTGGGACCGAATCCGGAACGGCAAGGAGCCGGTGGGGCCGAACCCCGACCTCGGCCACGCCGCCAACTTCCTCTACATGCTCTACGGCAAGCCTGCCGATGAGGAAGTGGCAAGGTATTTCGATACCGCCATGGTGCTCCATGCGGAACACGGGTTCAATGCCTCGACCTTTGCGGCCCGCGAGGTCGCCTCCACTCGGGCGCACGTGTACGCGGCCGTCTCCGCCGCCATCGGCTCCCTCTCCGGCGACCTTCACGGCGGGGCGAACGCCAGGGTGATGCAGATGCTCCTGGAGATCGGCACGGCGGACAGGGTCGAGAGCTATGTGACGGCGAAGCTGGCGGCCGGCGAGAAGATCATGGGCCTTGGCCATGCGGTGTACAACGTGGACGACCCCCGGGCTCATATCCTGGCCCCCATGTCCAAGGCG
>JAGFXI010000318.1 GCA_017861095.1 Deltaproteobacteria bacterium
TACGAACTGAACACCGTGGCCTACTGGGTCATGGAGAGGGAGGCTCATTCCCAGCGCCTCCGCGCCCTGATCAATCAGATCGCCCAGGTGGCCATTGAACTCTCCATCAAGAGAGGTACCACCTCGCTCACCATCCTCAAGGCCGAGAACCGAGACCTGGCGGAGATGCACAAGCCTCACACCTACTGGACGAAGGGTCTCGGCGTCACCTTTGATGCGGAGCGGCGAAGCGGAGGACCAACCGATATCGGCCAGCGCCTGCGAGAGCTCCGCGCCCGGCGTGGTCTCTCCCAGACCGAGCTCGCCCGCCTGGTAGGGGTGACCCCGAGCACCATCTCCCAGGTGGAGAGCAACCTCATCTACCCTTCCCTTCCCGCCTTGCTCAAGATGGCGGAAGTGCTCCTCGTGGATGTGAGTGCCTTTTTCCGGGAAAAGGGCGAGGCGAAGAGGCGCGCCGTATTCTCTGCCGCCGAAGCCGCCGAGGTGAAGCTCGCCGATATCCCTGAGCACGCAGTGACTGCCAGGATGCTGACCCCGGCCGACTTCGACGGCAAGGCGGAACCCTATCTCCTCGAGATACCCCCGAAGGCGAACGTCCCCTCCCACTTCTTTGTTCACAAAGGGGAAGAGCTGGGCTACCTGCTCGCGGGGACCCTTCAGCTGAAGCTGGACAAGGCGATGCACACGGTCCACGCCGGTGATCTCGTTTACCTGACCTCAAACCTCCCCTCCCAGTGGCGAAATCCGGGGCCCGAGGTTGCGAGGCTGCTCTGGGTTAAGCTGAGCTAAAACAACGAGGGAAACTATTAGCGCATTTTTTTCTTGCCATAGATGAAAAACATTTGTTATAGTCCTATGTACTGCCAAGGAAGCCAGCTTTCCTTGGGCCCCGAATTTCAATGGGGAAATTCACCGCGCTGAGAGAGGCGGCCGCTAGTCTGGGTATCCGCACTCACGAACCTGCCTAGTATGACTCTCTCTCGCGTGGGGCTCAAGGAAAAAAGCGGACCGACGAAGTTCCCACCAGAGCTTACCTTCACACGGGCTCACCAGAGCTGTCCAGTGCCGGACAAGCGCAACAAGGTGGTTGCGACGGCGTCTATGTGCGTCCGGTGGCTGCTATGGCGAGAGGGTGCGAAAGGAGGAGAAGATAAGGCTATGTGTCGGTTGATTGCCCTGACCGGTGACGAACCCATGTCACCCATGGTGGCCATTCAGGCCATCGATGTGATGCGGGAGGGCCACGACGGCTCCGGCGTGGGGATTTTCCTCGCCGATCTCGGCGGCCCATTCGAGAACCTGAACGGCGCCCCGATCCTCTCCGGGATCTTCACGAGCGCCGGGCTGAAGCGCTTGGATCAGTTCATGATGGATGTCGGGTTCCTGACCAAGTACAAAAGCTCCGTGAGGATCCCCAAGAGCGCCCCCCCGGGCATCCCGAAGCGGGATGTGTACCTCATCCGCGCCTACGAGTATCCAGAGGACTGGGAAGGCTTGAGCCAGACGGAGCTCCTCCGCCGCCTCCTCATGACCAGGCTCACTCTGCGGCAGATGGGGGAAGATTCGGGAGACATGACCGTCTACAGTTTCTGGCCGGATGTGATCATGCTTAAGGAGATAGGCGATCCCATGACGGTCGCCGAATACCTCCGTCTCGATCGCACGGAGCTGAAGGCCCGGGTGATCCTCGCCCAGGGCCGCCAGAACACCAACTACGCCATCAACCTGTACGCCTGTCATCCCTTTTTCATCCAGGGGGTGGCCACCATGACCAACGGCGAGAACACCGCCTTCGTCCCGATCCGGGACTTTCTCATGTCCAGGGGTTTCCCAGGATATGTGGGCTATCAGTCCGATTCGGAGGTCTTCACCCATATCCTCCACTACACCCTCTATCGTTTGGGGCTCGGGATCGAAGCGTACAAGCACATCATCACACCTCTTCAGGACGAGGATCTGGAGGTGCACCCGAACGGCTCCTTCTTGAAGCAGCTCAAGAGCACCTGCCGGAGGATGATCATCGACGGACCCAACTGCGTCATCGGTTGTCTCCCCGATAAGACCCTCTTCATGGTTCAGGACCGGAAAAAGCTTCGCCCGGGCGTCGCGGGCGGGAAACCGGGGCTTTACGCCTTCTCGTCCGAGATGTGTGGCCTCGATGCGGCCATTCCCGACCGGGACAAGAGCAAGGACTTTCAACCCATGCACCTCGATACGGCCATCGTTCGACGCGGCCGCCGGGAGGTGGAGATATGTCGACAAACGGAACCCTTATCCCTTCCTCACTGAGCATCAAAGACCTGCCCTGGCAGGTCCAGTGGCAGCGGGAGCGCTGCACCCTGTGCGGGCAATGCACCGCCGCCTGTCCGGTGCACGCCATCGAACTCGGCGTCTTCCGGCAGCGTCTGGTGGAAACCTCCATCGACCTCGCGAAAGCACCCGCCTCACTCTTCAAGGTTTACCACGGCATCAGGCAGAAAACTGACCCCGCCTACGCCTGCGTTGGGTGTGCCATGTGCACCATGGTCTGCCCCAACGATTGCATCAGGCCCTTGAGGAGCGATGAGGCCGACAAGTTGAAATTCCATATCAACCGAGGCGGCCAACCCCGACGTCGGGGCGGAAGGCGGAATGTGCCGGGTGGCGGGGTTTTGGATCAGATCAAGTTCATCCGCATTTCCATGCTCACCGACCCTGCCCTCGATGCGGGACGGCACGAGTTTGAGCTCCGCACCCTCCTGGGGCGGGTGCTTCCCCCAGAAAAGAACCTCAAACTCCAGCGCGAGGAGGGCTGGATTCCTCCGGTCCGGGAGATCTATCCTCTCATGATCGGCTCCATGTCCTTTGGCGCCCTCTCGCCCACCATGTGGGAGGGGCTCCAGATGGGGGTTGCGTACCTGAACGAGGAACTCGGCATGCCGGTCCGCATGTGCACCGGCGAGGGCGGATGCCCGCCGCGCCTCCTCCGCTCCCGCCTTCTCAAGTACGTCATCCTGCAGATCGCAAGCGGCTACTTCGGCTGGGACGAGATCATCCACGCCCTGCCCGAGATGAAAGAGGATCCCTGCGCCATCGAGATCAAGTACGGCCAGGGCGCGAAACCCGGCGACGGCGGCCTGCTCATGTGGCACAAGGTGAACAAGCTGATCGCCGCGATCCGTGGCGTCCCTCCGGGGGTGAGCCTTCCCAGCCCACCCACCCACCAGACCAAGTACTCCATCGAGGAGGCGGTGGCCAAGATGATCCAGTCCATGTACATGGCCTTCGGCTTTCGGGTTCCCGTCTATCCCAAGATCTCCGGGACCTCAACGGCTCTCGCCGTACTCAACAACCTGACGCGGAATCCGTACGCCGCCGGCCTCGCCATCGACGGTGAAGACGGGGGCACCGGTGCGGCCTACACCATATCCATGGATCACATGGGGCATCCGATCGCAAGCAACATCCGCGACTGCTACCTGAACCTGGCGAAGCTCGGGATGCAGAACGAGATTCCCCTCATGGCCGCCGGCGGGAT
>JAGFXI010000319.1 GCA_017861095.1 Deltaproteobacteria bacterium
CGGCGGCCGCTCGCGTCGGGTTCGCCCAGTTGCATGCGCAGGCACTTGAGCGCCTTCATTCTACCGTTTTCCCCAATTACCTCAATCGGAGCCACCAGGTACTGGAACTTGATCCCTTCGTGCTCGGCGGCCTCGATCTCCCAGGGGCTCGCCGGCATCTCCCGCTTGGTGCGGCGATAAAACACGTGGACTTCGTCGTATCCGGCCCTCCAACTCACCCTGGCGGCATCCATGGCCACGTTGCCGCCGCCGATGATGATCACCTTACCCCGGGCATCGATCTTTTTTCCCAAGTTGGCATCGCGGAGGAACACGACGCCGTCGATGACCCCCTTCATGTCCTCGCCGCCGATGCCGAGCTTCATGCCGGTCCAGGCGCCGACGCCGACGAAGATGGCCGCGTATTGCTTCCGGAGATCCTCGAAGTTGACGTCTTTGCCGACGCGGACGTTACACCGGAGCTCGGCGCCGTGGGCGAGGATCCAGTTGATCTCCCGCATAAGGGTCGGGGTGGGCAGGCGGTACTCAGGGATGCCGAAGCGGAACATGCCGCCGGGCTCGGGCATGGCCTCGTACACGACGGAGTGATAGCCCGCCTTGGCGAGGAAGTAGGCGCAGGTGAGTCCCGCCGGGCCGGCGCCGATGACGGCGACCTTTTCGTCGTGGAACTTTTCGGGTGCATCTACCGGTGGATCCACGTCGTGGTGCATCTCCCAGTCGGCCACGAACCGTTTGAGCGTGCAGATGGAGATCGGTTCATCGACGTAGCCCCGGTTGCAGGCGGTCTCGCACGGGTGGGGGCAGACACGGCCGATGGCGAGGGCGAATGGCAGGCGTTCCCTGATCTTGGCGAGGGAGGCCGCGTAGTTGCCGTCGGCGATGAGCCCCACGTAGGACCGGATGTCAAGGTTGGCCGGGCAGGTCGCCTGGCAGATGGGCATGTCCTCCTTGAAGATGTTGTAGACGCCGGTCTTGGGGTTGAAGAAGTCGATCGCGGTCCGGAAGCCGACCCCCTCGTTGAAGTCGTCGTACATGTGGATCGGGCAGACGCGGATGCAGGCGTTGCAAGCGTTGCATTTTTCCGGATCCACCCGCGGTGTACGGCGCCTTATCTTGAAGCGAAACCTGCCGTCCGCTGCGGTTGTCTTGATGAGATCCGCATTGGTGATGACCCGGATGTTGGCGTGGCGCTTCACCGCCTCCCAGTCAGGTCCCAGGTACGGCGAGTTGCCATTGATGATGCGGGTCTGCGGCAGGCGCTCAGGACCCAGACTCGGCGAGCTCTCCACCAGGACTACCGTCATGCCGGCCTCGGCCTGGGCCAAGGCGGCAGCCACGCCCGCTGGATCACCACCGAAGATGATCACTCGTTTCCCGGACACCGTTCATCCCTCCAGCCTTTTTTCTCACGCCGCCTTCACTTCCGCCAGGCGGTAGCGGGGCGAAGTGCCCTCGATCCCGTCCAGCTCAACCAGCCCTCGGCGCTGCAAGGCGAGCACATATCGCAGTACGTGCGGGGGCGGCAGCTTGAGCTGGTCGGCGAGCTTTCGCACCACGCCGGGCCCTTGTTCCAGCGCCTGAATGATCTGATGGGTCGCCACCTCATCTATGACGATGGTGTCCAGGGTTCGCCACATCTCGTGCTCGGTGAACCGCTCCCCGTACTTGTTACCTTTGGTAGCGAATTCGGTGAACTTCCCCGCCACCCAGCGGAGCTTTTCCTTAGCGAGGGCGGTCTTTGCCACCTTGACCTTTTCCTTGAGATCGGGCAGCGGCAGACGATCACCGGTGCCGAGAGGCCCCAGCGCGCGGACCCCGTTGTCGAACTCGGTGATGAGTCTGACGAACCGCTCGCCTTCCGCCGACGAGCACTGATCAAAGGAGACCCGTCCGGGGTTGAGGCCGACGTAGGTCAGCACTCGCGCCGCAAGACCAACCTTTATTTTGCCCTGGATGTTGCCGCTGATGTAACGACAGTCGCCGAAATGACAGCCCACGACCATGACCCCATCCGCCCCATTCACGAAGGCCTCGGCAATAATAACGGGATCCACCCTACCGGTGCACATGAGGCGGACGATCCGAATATCGGTGGTGTATTGCATCCTGGAAACTCCAGCGAAGTCAGCCGCGGAGTACCCTCACCAGGTGCAGCAGAAAACCAGGACCCTCGGAGTGAAATCAGCCAAGGTGTCACCTCCTTGCCAACACGAAATATCAAGTTTCACAACCCACAGGCTCAACCTGCGACCAACAAAAATGTCAAATGACAAAGCTCAAATGTCAAATCAATGTCAAATGACAAATGACAAACGATCAAAGAGGAACAGGTATACGACACTCACGTCTTTGACATGTAGACACTTGGATCTCATTTGGCATTTGGATTTTGACATTTGGGTTTCATGTACCTTTTACGTCCGTCCGCCCCTGCGCTGGTAACCCTGCTCCAGTCGGCAGGAAATCTCGACGAATCATCCTCCCAGGAAGGCCCTGATCTGCTCCTCCAGTTGCTGGTCGGTGAAGGAGTTGATGCTGAGGGCGTGCTGGTAACAGGTGGCGGCGCAGACTCCGCAGCCCTTGCAGGCCACAGGGATCACCCGCACCTTCCGGCCCTTCTCGGTGCGGACGATCTCTAGCGCGCCATACGGGCACAGGGCCACGCAGAGGCCGCAGCCGCGGCAGGCGTCCTCGTCGGCCAGCACCGAGACGATGGGCTCCACCGTCATCACCCCCTTGGCCAAGGGGATGGAGGCCCGAGAGGCGGCCCCGAGGGCCTGAGAGATGGCCTCGCGGACCGTGGCCGGGTAGTGGGCATTGCCACAGAGGTACACGCCGTCGGTGGCGAAGTCCAGCGGCTTGAGCTTCACGTGCCCTTCCAGGAAAAACTTGTTGGCGTCGAGGGTAACCCGGAGGAGCTTGGAGATGGTCACGTTGTCCTCGCCGGCGATGAGCGGCGTGGAAAGAACCACGAGGTCCTGGGGTAACCTAAGCTCCCGTCCGAGCAGGTCATGGTACACCCGCACGGCGCCATCCTCCACCTCGGGCGGCCGCTCCGGGTCGTACTTGATGAACCGCACCCCGAGCTCCTTGGAGCGCTGGAACATCTCCTCGTTCTCGATGCCGTAGGCCTGGATGTCCCGATAGAGGATGTGCACCTTCGCCTGAGGGTTCAGCTCCTTGATGGCGATGGCGTTCTTGATGGCGGTCATGCAGCAGATGCGGGAGCAGTACTTCCGTTCCTCGATCCGGGCGCCGACGCACTGGATCATGACCACATCCTTGGCGGTGAAATTCCCGGCCCGGAAGAGCTGCTCGAGCTCGAGTTGAGTGATGACCTTGAGGCCGTCGTAGCGGTAGAGCCCCTCGGGCTTCAGAACCCGGGCCCCGGTGGCGACGATGATGACGCCGACACCGATCTGCTCTTGGATGCCGTTCGCGGCGACGGTCACCTGATAGTGACCGATGTAGCCCTTCACGTCGGTGACCGCGGCGGAGGTAAAGAGGC
>JAGFXI010000320.1 GCA_017861095.1 Deltaproteobacteria bacterium
GGGCTACGAGGGAGATCTCTCGGCCCTTCTGGAGAAGACCTTCAGGGCTTTTCGGCATCCCGGCGCATCCCTCGCAGAGCACCGGGCGGAGACCTTTTTTGCACCCCCTGCGAGCGGATCCTTCAAACACGACGGCATGGTGGTGGTGCCGTGCTCCATGAAGACCCTCGCCGCCATCGCCGGCGGCGTAGCGGACAACCTTGTCACTCGCGCCGCCGATGTCTGCCTCAAGGAACGGCGACGTCTGATCCTGGTGCCCCGGGAGACGCCGCTCAGCATCATCCATCTGGAGAACATGCTCCGGGCCGCCCAGGCCGGGGCCCTGATCCTGCCGCCTGCGCCCGCCTTCTATCACGGGCCGAAGACGGTACAGGATCTCGTCGACTTCGTGGTTGCCCGCATCCTCGACCACCTCGGCATATCCCACCGCCTGGTAGGGGAGTGGAGCTATGAGAACCTGGTTTAGGAACCTGGGGGAGTTCATCGACGCCCTCCGCGAGGCGGGCGAGCTTCGCGTCGTGGAGAAGCCGGTCTCTCCCTACCTGGAAATCAGCAAGTGGACCGATCGGGAGTCCAAGAGCCCGAAGGGCGGGAAGGCCCTTTTGTTCACCCAGGTGCAGGGATCAAGCTTTCCGGTGGCGACGAACCTCTTCGGGAGCGACACGAGAATCTGCATGGCCCTTGGGGTTCGGCACCTGGATGAGCTCGGCGCGAGGGTTCGAGAGCTTCTCGATCTCTCCCCGCCCCGAACTTTTCGGGATCTCCTCGGTCTCCTGCCGCGGGCGCTGTCGGTCTCACGCTTCTTTCCACGCCGCAGCCGGGCCCATCTTCCCCCATGCCAGGAGGTGGTCCGCACCGGCGACGCCGTCGACCTCTCCCGGCTCCCGGTCCTCCACTGCTGGCCCAAGGATGCGGGGCCCTTCATCACCCTTCCCCTCGTCTTGACCCGGAGCCTTGCTACGGGCAAACGGAACGTGGGGATGTATCGCCTCCAGGTGTTCGACCGTGCCACCACTGGCATGCACTGGCACGTCCACAAGGACGGCTCCCACTACTACCGCGAGTACTGCGAGGCGGGGAGGCGAATGCCGGTCGCTGTTGCCATCGGCGCTGATCCTGCGACCATCTATGCGGCTACAGCCCCGCTGCCGCGCCATGCGGACGAGATGATCCTGGCCGGGTTCATCAGGAACCGACCGGTTGCAATGGCGCGCTGTCTCACCATCGATATGGAGGTGCCGGCGGAGGCGGAATTCGTCCTCGAAGGTTACGTGAATCCAGGTGAGGTTCGGTTGGAAGGTCCCTTCGGGGATCACACCGGCTACTATTCGCTGCCGGACTACTATCCCGTCTTCCATGTCACCGCTGTCACCCACCGCAAGAACCCAGTCTACTGCGCCACCCTGGTGGGACGCCCGCCCATGGAGGACTGCTACCTGGCCAAGGCCACGGAACGCCTTTTTCTGCCGCTGCTGCAGACGGTCTTCCCGGAGGTCAGAGACTACTGGCTGCCCTGGGAGGGGGTCTTCCATAACATCGTAGTCGTAGCCGTCAAGAAAGAGTACGCCGGCCATGCCCAGAAGGTTATGCACGGCCTTTGGGGTCAGGGCCAGATGAGCTTCTGCAAAGCCATTGTCGTTGTGGACGGGGCGGTCGATCTTCAGAAGCCCGAACAGGTATTCAATCAAGTCCTGGAAAAGTTGGATGTCTCCTCCGATCTGACCTTTACGCGGGGCATCCTTGATGTTCTCGACCATTCTTCCCCCATCCCCAACTACGGGAACAAGGTCGGGATCGACCTCACCTCCCGAATGGCCGGAGAACCGCCGCGGCGGTCGCCGGACGGACCGACAACCGAAGTGCTGTTGAGTTCCGATGAGCTCCTCACCCGAATCCAACTCCGGTGTGACGGCGTGGTGCGGGCGCGCCGGTCGCCGCCTCCGTCGTTGAGCATTGGCTCGTGGCGCAACCGTATTCTGTTTCTGGGTGTAGAGAAGAACGACGCTCGGACAGGACGGTACTTTGCGGAGCGGCTTTTGCCCGCGAGTGAGCTCCAGGGATTTTCTATCATCCTCCTCTACGATCATCACATTGATCTGGACGACACCTCGCTCCTCCTGTGGAAGATGTTTAATAACGTCGACCCGGGGCGGGACCTTTTCATCCGGGGCCGCCGAGTCATTATCGATGCCGGCAAGAAGAGCCCCGAAGAGGGACACGCTCGGGAGTGGCCAGATGAGCTTTCCTTTGAATGAGTCTCGCCGTGGCGGTAGCGTGACGCCCACTTGCCTATCTTTACCCATGAAAATCTGGTATGCTCCATGGTGGATTATCTGCTCATTACATCATGGGGAACGACTTCAATAACAGATGAAGCATGACGTACTTGGCTCTCTCCTTTGCAGCACGACCCTTCTATGCGAGATGAAGACAAGACAAGAGAGCGTCTCGTCAATGAGATAAGGGAACTCCGTACCCGCCTTGGCGAGCTGGAGATCTCCAGGCGAGAATTGAGAAATGCCCTTGACGCCCTCCAGCAGTGTTACGAAGAACTCGAACGTCGCGTCGAGGGTAGGACGACGGAACTCCTAAGCCTGAACGAGGAGCTGCAGCGGGAGATTGCCGAGCGCAAGGTGGCGGAGGAGGAACTTATCGATTCCAGACGTCGCCTTGCCGATATCATCAATTTTCTTCCTGATGCGACCCTTGTGATTAGTCAGGAGGGGCAGGTCATCGCCTGGAATCAGGCGATGGAGGAGATGACGGGGATCAGCGCCGCCCAGATGCTGGGGAAGGGAGACTACGAGTATGCCCGTCCCTTCTACGGCGAGAAGAGGCCCATCCTGATCGATCTCGTACTCCGGCCCAACAAGAAGGAAGAGACGGTCTACCACCTTTTCGAGCGGGACAATGACACCATCACCGCTGAGGTCTTCATTGCCGCCTTTAAAGGCGGCACCTACCTGCGGGCCAAAGCGCGACCGCTCTACGACGCCCATGGCAACGTCGTGGGCGCTATAGAGTCCATCCGCGATATCACCACCCGTAAGGAGGCGGAGGCGAAGGTTCAGAAGCTTACCACCGAACTCGAGGAGCGGGTCAAGGAGCGCACCGCCCAGCTCGAAAGCGCCAACCGGGAACTGGAGGCGTTCGCCTACTCGGTTTCCCATGACCTGCGGGCGCCACTGCGGGCCATGAGCGGCTTTAGCCACCTTCTCCTCGAATACTATGGGGAGAAGCTGGACGATCAGGGAAGACACTACCTGCAGCGGATGGATCAGGTGAGCCAGAGGATGGGAAAACTCATCGACGATCTCCTCTCCCTCTCTCGGCTGACGCGGGTTGAGATGCGGCGGGAGCGGGTGGATTTGAGCGGGCTGGCCTGGGATATCGCGACAGAGCTTCAGGAGAGGGAGCCCGGGCGGGACGTGGAGTTTGTCATCGGTGAACGGTTGATCGCCCGAGGGGACACGCAGCTTTTGCGCGTGGTGCTCGAGAACCTG
>JAGFXI010000054.1 GCA_017861095.1 Deltaproteobacteria bacterium
GACCTCCGGGGTGATTCGCTCGCGGTCTCCTACACAAGGAAAGAGGATCTGGAGGGCAACACCTTGGTGAACGAGATTGACGCGAGGCTGACCGTCAACCTCACCGAAGGGCTCACCTTTATGGTCCGACGGGATTACTCCTACTCCCTCAATCAGAACATCGAGACCGACTACAAGCTCACCCTGATGCGGCAGTGCTGGGGTGTGATGGTGGACTACATCGAGAAGCCTAACGATCAGACCATCTCGGTGAGCTTCACCCTCACCGGGATAGGTCAGTTGAAGCTGCTCTAACCCCCGGCGTCGGGAAGAACCCTGTGGGAGCGGCTTCCAGCCGCGATCGAGTCGTGGAGGAGGCAGGGGACTCTCCTCGGCAGGGCCGCATAGCCACAGCATTGATAGCATCGAGTGAGGCTCGGCCTTGTAGCGTAGGGGCGTCCAGAGCTCGGGAGGCCTTCTTATCAGCGAAGGAAGGTAGTGGCTCCGGATGCGCCCTGCTCCGGAGAGCCCCCGTCTTCGGCGCCGGCGCGAGAACTTTAGGCACTTAGGTAATGGTCTGCCCCTGAAGGGGTTGGGGACAAGTCTCCAAAGGCGCCACGCCGCGGCGTGGTCGCAGCAAGAAGGAGGGGGAGGTTTTCACTTTTCCTTGACAAGAGGTTCAAGATGTGGTTATAAAAAACGCTTCCAGGTCCTAGTGGTGGAGTATGTCATGAAAACGTTGAGTGCGAAGGCAATTCCGGAGAACCGCCGGTGGTATGTGATAGATGCAGCCGATTGTGTTCTCGGGCGATTGGCGACCCAGGTGGCTGCCAGGCTACGGGGCAAACACCTCCCCATCTTCACGCCCCATGTTGACACGGGCGATTTCATCGTGGTCGTCAATGCGGAAAAGGTTAGATTGACCGGAAAGAAATGGGAGCAGAAGACCTACTACCGCCACACCGGATACATGGGTGGGCTCAAGTCGGTGACGGCCAAGAAGATGCGGCAGCAGCGGCCTGAAGACCTGATTCGCTACGCCGTCTGGGGGATGCTGCCGAAGAACCGCCTTGGAAGGCGGCTCTACAAGAAGCTGAAGGTCTACGCCGGTCCGGAACACCCGCACCAGGCGCAGCAGCCGGAGAAAATCGCCTTCCCCAACTGAGACAGGAGTTGATGCATGAGTGAGGAACGATACTACGCCACGGGAAAACGGAAGAGTGCAGTGGCGCGGGTCTGGATGTGGTCGGGGGCTGGGCAGATCACCATCAATAAGCGACCGATCGATGACTACGTCAAGCGGGAGACGGCCAAGATGGTCATCCGCCAACCGTTGGAGCTGACTGAGACGGCGGGCAAATACGACATCTATGTCAATGTTCGTGGCGGCGGGCTCTCAGGCCAGGCGGGCGCCATCAAACACGGGATCGCCAAGGCCCTCCTCGAGATCAGCCCCGAATTCCGTCCGGTGCTCAAGAAGGCGGGTCTTATTACGCGCGACTCACGGATCAAGGAGCGGAAGAAATACGGCCAGCGGGGTGCGAGGGCGAGGTTCCAGTTCTCAAAGCGCTAGGCCTCAGCGCCGGGGGCTACGGAGGAGGGTGGAACCCCCCTCCTTTTTTTTTGCCGGGGACGGCTCCATGACTACAGGAGGTGGAGAGGTGACTATACGCGCGGCGGTCGTCGGCAGCACGGGCTACACCGGCTTCGAACTCGTCTCTCTTCTTCGCTACCATCCCCAGGTGGAACTTCGGGTGCTGACCTCCCAGTCCTACGTAGGTCAGCCCATCTCTCAGGTGTTTCCCGCCCTTCGCGGGGTCTGCTCTCTGGTATGTGAGGGCCTGAACCCGGAGAGCCTGGTGGCGCGGGCCGATGTCATATTCGTTGCCCTCCCACATAAGCAAGCCATGGAGGTCGTGCCAGGGTTCATCCTGGCGGGGAGGAAGGTTGTCGATCTGAGCGCCGACTTCCGTTTCCGGGACGCCGCCGTGTACGAGGCGTGGTACCAGCCGCACACGGCCGGCGATTTCCTCGCCGAGGCGGTCTATGGGTTGCCCGAACTGCACGCCGACGAAATCCGGAAGGCCCGTCTGGTAGGGAATCCCGGCTGCTACCCGACTGGGGTCATCCTCGCGGCTGCACCTCTTGTTCGCCATGGTGTGGTGACGCTGGAAAGCATCATCGCCGACTGCAAATCAGGAGTGAGCGGCGCCGGTCGAGCGGCGACGTTGACCACCCACTACTGTGAGGCCAACGAGGGCTTTCGGGCCTACAGCGTGGGCGAGCACCGCCATACCCCGGAGATCGAGCAGGAACTGAGCGCGCTCGCCGGGCAGCCCCTGCGGGTGGTGTTCACGCCCCACCTTGTCCCTATGTCACGAGGCATCCTCACCACTCTCTACGCCAACCTGGCGCGGGAGGCGAGTGATGCAGAGGTCAGAGCGCTCTACCAGGAGATGTACGGCGGGGCGCCCTTCGTGCGGATTCTCGACAAAGGCCAGCTGCCCTCGACCATGTATGTCCGAGGTACCAATTACTGCGACATCGGCTGGCGGCTCGAGCCGCGCACCGGGCGAATCATCGTGATCACTGCGATCGACAATCTGGCCCGGGGCGCCTCAAGCCAGGCTGTCTGTAACATGAACCTCATGTGCGGGTTTGCCGAGGAGACGGGACTCAACCTCAGGGTCTGGCAGCCGTAGCCCGATAAAGGCCGGAAAACGCCTCTAGGAGAAACAAAGGGTGCCCACGGATGGTGAACCCTTAGCGGGAGCAAAGACCAACTACAAGCTCCTCCTGGAGTACGACGGCTCAGGCTACCATGGGTGGCAACGGCAACGGGGGGTGCTCACCATTCAGGAGGTTGTGGAGACCCGGTTGGCCGTGATGACCTGTGAACCCGTCACCTTGATTGGCGCGGGCCGCACCGATGCCGGCGTTCACGCTCGCGGCCAGGTGGCGAATTTCCTGACGTCCACGGGCATTCCTCCGCGGAGGCTTCTGGAAGGATTGAACAGTTTGCTGCCGGAGGACATCGTCGCCCTGGACCTCAGTGCCGTGCCTCGGGATTTCCACGCCCGTTATCGGGCGCGGAGCAAGCTCTACGAGTACCGAATCCACAATAGCTCCCGACGGCTCGCTCTCGGGCGCCAGTACGTGTGGCACATCGGTCAGCCGCTCAACTGGGATCTCATGGAAGAGAGTCTAGGGTCCCTTGAGGGAAGGCATGATTTTGCCTCGTTCCAAGCCGCAGGGAGCAGTGTTCGCAACACGGAGCGGACGGTGCTCTCCACCGCAGTCGTAGCGTATCCGGAGGACATCTGGTCTATCCAGATAGCAGCCGACGGTTTCCTTCGCCACATGGTGCGCACCATCGTGGGCACCCTCGTGGAGGTGGGTCGAGGGAAACTCAGCGACGAGGAATTTGTCGCTCTCCTTGCCGCTCGCGATCGCAAACGGGCGGGAATGACTGCGCCGGCACGGGGCCTGCGCCTTGTCGAGGTAAGGTACTGATCAGGCGGGTGCCGTTTCTGGAGTTCCCCCCCCAATCCATCTGGGGGCTGTGCCCCGAGCGGCGGGAGACCGGGGAGGTTCAATCATGAAAGTCGCTGGACGGATGGCCAACATCAAACCCTCAGCTACCTTTGCGGTAAAGGAGAAGGCCAGGGCTCTTCGCGCCGGGGGCGCGGATGTCATCAGCTTTGCCGTGGGCGAACCGGATTTTGACACCCCCGAACACGTGCGCCAGGCTGCCATCGAGGCTATCCAGCAGGGGTTCACGCGCTATACCGCGGTGAGCGGTATCGACGAGCTCAGAGAGGCGATCGCGGGGGAGCTCAGAGGGAACTACGGCCTCGTCTATGAACCAAGTGACATCGTCGTCTCGTGCGGAGCGAAGCACAGCATTTACAATCTAGCTCAGGTCCTCTTTGATCCAGGGGACGAAGTGCTCATTCCTGTGCCCTTCTGGGTGAGCTACCCCGAGATCGTGAGACTGGCGGATGCGGTGCCTGTTGAGGTAGCAACCAGGGAAGAAGACGGGTTCAAGCTCCGCCCCGAGGCGCTCGAGGGTGCCATCACCCCGAAGACGAGAGCTCTCATCCTCAACAGCCCCTCAAACCCCGCCGGTTCCGTGTATACTAGGCGAGAGCTAGAGGCTCTCGCCCCGATTCTTTTACGCCACAAGCTGGTGGTGATTTCAGATGACATCTACTACCGGATTCTTTTCGACGACCACGAGTGGACCAGCGTGGCCATGCTCGGTGCTGAACTCAGGCGACAGACCGTCATCGTGAACGGAGTCTCCAAGACCTATGCCATGACCGGCTGGCGCATCGGCTACCTGGCCGCGGTTGGGGAGATCGCCGGAGCGGTGAACCGCCTCCAAAGCCAAAACACCTCGAATCCCAACTCCATCGCCCAGAAGGCGGCAGTCGCAGCCCTCACCGGGCCCCAGGAGTGCGTAGGCCGAATGGTCGCCGAGTACGACCGACGTCGCCAGCACATGCTCACCCGCTTGGCGGCGATCCCCGATCTCAGCATCACGAGGCCGAGCGGGGCCTTCTACATGTTCGTCAATGCCTCGGCCTACCTCGGCCGGTCCCACCAAAGGAAGACCATGACCGGGTCGGTGGAGCTGGCATCTTACCTGCTCGACGAGGCCCACCTGGCTACCGTGCCCGGAATAGCCTTCGGGGATGATCGCTGTCTTCGCTTCTCCTATGCGCTCCCCATGGCTCAGATTGATCGGGGTCTCGATCGGCTGGCAGGTGCTCTCGCCCGCTTGGGCTGAGGTGGGAGTGCCTTCCGTCCCTGCCGGAATAGAGGGATCTGTTTCGCCCCCTGCCGCGTTGCCGTCTCCTGGCTCGCATTATGCAGGAATCACCCGCTGCGACCGCGGATAGGGCCGCCCTCAGCCCGTCCCGTTCCCGAGTACACCGAGGGAGCACGGCCTGTATCACTTGCAGCACTCTCCTTGCCTCGGGAAGGGCGTTTGACTATTCCCCACGCGTTCCTGCAGCGGATCCTCCTCCCATCCGGAGTTACTGGGGTAGGAGAAATAATGCCAGTCCTTTCCGGTGCTTTTCTTGACAACCAGCTATGATTTGCCTAAGCTGCGGCAACCTGCGCCGCATTTCTCCCACGGAGGAGCGCCATTCCATCAGGCTCCTGGTGCGCGGCGCGGCAGGGCCTGATTCGGGCGTTGGTCCATGTTTTGCATAAAGTGCCCGGAGATTGGGAGGATCAGATCCTACCAGAAAGGGTAGACGTTCGACTATGGCGAAGAAACTAGGCGACGTGCTCCTCGACGGGGGCCTTATCACACCGGATCAGCTGCAGCGAGCCGTGAGCGAGCAGAAGCAGGGCGGCGGCATGTTAGCGCCCACCTTGGTCAAGCTGGGTTTTATGGCTGAGTCCGAGCTGCTGGATTTTCTGAGCAAGCAGTACGGTGTCCCGGCGGTTGACCCCGGCAAACTGGACGTGGACCAGGAAGTGATCGATTTGATCCCCTCGAACATCGTCCAGAAGTACAAGATCGTTCCCATTTCGCTGGATGGCCAGACCCTTACCATCGCCATGGTCGATCCCTCTAATCTCTTCGCGGTGGACGATATCAGGTTCCTCACACGGAAAAACATCCGGGTCACTGTGGCCACGGAGACCGCCATTAAACAGGCGATGGACCGGTTCTATGATGCGGGCACTGGCGTCGATGAAGCCTTGAGTGAGTTCACCGACGAGGCGGTGGACCTCATCGAGTCGGGAGAGGACCTGGATATCGGCGAGCTGGAGAGCGCTGCGGAACAGGCGCCGGTTGTCAAGCTGGTGAACCTTGTCCTGGTGGACGCCATCAGGAAGGGAGCGAGCGACATCCACCTCGAGCCCTACGAGAAGAGCTTGCGGGTGCGGTACCGAATCGACGGCGTTCTCTATGAAATCATGAGGCCGCCGCTAAAACTCAAGAATGCCATCGTCTCGCGCCTTAAGATCATGTCCAGGCTCGACATCGCCGAGCGACGGCTCCCTCAGGACGGGCGAATTAAGCTCAAGACCAAGGGCAAGGAGATGGATTTCCGCGTCTCGGTGTTGCCCACCCTGTTTGGGGAGAAGGTGGTTCTCAGGCTCCTGGATAAGTCAAGCCTCCAGCTCGACATGACCAAGCTGGGGTTTGAGGAGAGGCAACTCAAAGACTTCCAGGAGGCGATCCATCGACCCTTCGGTATGGTGTTGGTCACGGGGCCAACGGGGAGTGGCAAGACGACGACGCTCTATAGCGCCCTCTGCGAGCTGAACAAAACGACGGACAACATCTCCACCGCCGAGGATCCGGTGGAATACAACCTGCCCGGAATCAATCAGGTCCAGATCCACGAAGCAATCGGTCTTACCTTTGCGACAGCGCTCCGTGCCTTTCTCCGCCAGGACCCCGATATCATCATGGTGGGCGAGATCAGAGACTTCGAGACCGCCGAAATCGGTATCAAGGCTGCCCTCACCGGTCACATGGTGCTCAGCACCCTGCACACCAACGACGCACCGAGCACCGTGAGTCGGCTACTCAACATGGGCGTGGAGCCCTTCCTGGTGGCCTCGGCGGTGAATCTCATGCTGGCCCAACGGCTGGCGCGGCGGGTTTGCAACGACTGCAAGCAGGAGATCAAGGTCCCCAAGGAGACGCTCCTGGATCTCGGCGTGTCGGAAGAGGAGGTGGGCAGCTTCGCCTCCTACAAAGGTGCTGGGTGCTCCACCTGCAATCAAACCGGGTACAAGGGACGCATCGCCCTCTACGAGGTCATGCCTCTCTACGACGAGATCAAGGAACTGGTGCTCGTCGGCGCTTCAACCGCAGAGCTCAAACGGGAGGCGATGCGGCTTGGCGCTATCACCCTGCGACAGGCAGGGATTAATAAGCTGAAGCAAGGAATTACGACGGTGGAAGAGGTAGTCCGCTGCTCTGTGAAGGACTAGTCGACGGAAGGTGGGGCGTCCCGGGGCGCGGTCTTCAGGCGCTTAAGGGGACCCCACCTGAGAGGAGATAAGGAGCGCCCTATGCCAGCGTATGTTTGGAAGGGGGTAAACCGGAAGGGCCAGAAGAAAAAGGGCGAGATGGATGCGGAAAACGAAAACTTCGTCCGTCTCACCCTACGGCGCCAGGGCGTTGAGCCCAGCGCCATCAAACTGAAGCCGAAAGACGTCTTCGAAAACATCAAGCTCTTTCAGCCGAGAATCACCGAAAAAGACATTGTGGTGATGACCCGCCAGTTTGCCACGATGATCGATGCCGGTCTCCCGCTCGTGCAATGCCTGGATATTCTGTACAGCCAGCAGGACAACCGGACCTTCAAACGGATCCTCAAACAGATTAAAGATGACGTAGAAGAGGGTTCCACCTTCGCCGACGCTCTGAAGAAACATCCCGACGTATTCGATGAGCTCTTTGTAAACCTCGTCGCCGCCGGCGAGATCGGTGGTATCCTCGACGTGATCCTCAACCGTCTGGCGAACTACATTGAAAAAGCCGCCAAGCTGAAGAAGAAGGTCAAGGGGGCGATGGTCTACCCCTTGGTGGTGATGATCATTGCCGTCTGCGTTGTCGCGGTCATCCTCATTTTCGTGATTCCCGTATTTCAGCAAATGTTCGCCGACTTCGGCCGCGCGCTCCCCGCTCCAACCCAGTTCGTCGTCAATCTCAGCAACTTCGTGAAGAGCTACGTTGTCCACATCGTTGTCTTCATGGCCCTGTGCATCTTCGCCTTCCGCAGGTTCTACCGGACGGAACGAGGTCGTACTGTCGTGGACGACCTGGTTCTTAAGGCGCCGGTATTCGGTGTTCTGATCCGGAAGGTGGCGGTAGCCAAGTTCACCCGGACCCTGGGGACTATGATCAGCAGCGGTGTGCCCATCCTGGATAGTCTTGATATCGTGGCCGCCACCGCGGGGAACAAGACCATTGAGACAGCTCTCCGTGAAACCAGACTGAGCATCAGTGAAGGCCGCACCATCGCCGAACCGCTGGCTGACAGCGACGTGTTTCCCGCGATGGTGGTTCAGATGATCTCGGTGGGCGAGGCCACGGGCGCGCTGGACACTATGTTGACCAAGATCGCCGATTTCTACGATGACGAGGTGGACGCGGCGGTAGACGCACTGACCGCCATGCTCGAGCCTTTCATGATGGTCTTTCTGGGTGGAACCATAGGCGGCCTCGTCGTTTCCATGTACCTTCCCATCTTCCAGATGGCCGGAGCAGTGGGCGGCTAGCCCGCATTATGCACCAGACGCCGTGGCAAGACCGTAGAATGGTCGTGCCACCTGACAACCACCCCGCGGCACCGCGGGACTGGACCTGAGGTGCAGTTTTTCAGTACGTCGCAAGGTTCGAAAAACCCTAGGACGCCCGGCTTCCGGCTCGGAGAGAAGGACGGTCGGCCATATTCGCGGTAGCAGCAGGTGGACAAGACTACGTGAGGTCAATCCTGAACAAGCATGCCCCGGTCTGAAGAGAACTCCAAGGAGAGCGGCGAGCTTCTGAGGAAGATCAAGCGGCTGATGTTCATCAGGCTGCTCTTCGCTACTTTCCTGCTCATAGCCAGCGCCGTCATCCAATGGCGGGCCTACCTTTCCTTCTCGAGCACCACCATTCTGTATCTCTACATTCTCACCGGGATCATATACTTCCTTACGGTCTGCTATGCCGTGGTCCTCACCCGGCTCAAAGACCTGAGGCTCTTCGGTTACATCCAACTTGTTGTCGACGTTGTCTTCGTCACCGCCCTCATCTACGTCACCGGGGGGATCGAAAGCACCTTCTCCTTCCTCTACATCCTAACGATCATCAATGCGGCCATCATGCTCTATCGACGGGGTGGAATGCTTATTGCTTCGGCGAGCAGCATCCTCTACGGGGCGCTCCTGGACCTCCAGTACTTCGGCATCATCCACCCCTTTTCTCCCAGGCCGCCTGCACCCATCAGCTACACCAGCGGCTACTACTTTTATACGATCCTCATGAATATTTCCGCTTTTTACATCGTCGCTTTTCTGAGCAGCTACCTCGCTGAGGAACTCCGACGGAGCAGTGTCAAGCTTCAGGCCAAGCAGTACGATCTCGATCAGTTGGAGCTCTTGAATCGAAACATCGTCCAGAGCATCAACACGGGAATCATCACGCTGGACAACCTCCTGAAAGTCACCTACGTCAATCGAGCCGCCGAGAATATTTCTGGGCTTGGCTCCCAGGAGATGGAG